>JAFAHQ010000060.1 GCA_019237135.1 Alphaproteobacteria bacterium | reverse complement strand
ATCGGGGTTGGGGGTGAACGGCTCCTGCGGATTGCGCCACGCCGCCCAATGCGTAGCACCCCATGAAGATGAGCCGGCGGCGCATTTGCGCGCCGCGCGTGTGGGCGAAGCTCGACGAGAGCAGCACGTCCTGTTCGACCGATCGGCTCATCTCCGGGATCCGGGCGACCTCGTTGACCGCCGGGCCGATTTATTGTGAAGTCGAGGCGCTCCTTGCTGCCAATATTGCCGGAAAAAGTTGCCGATATGAAGCGCAAGGGAGACCTGGGTGGTCGGTAACCCAGCACCGGCGCGGCTCGCATTAACCTTGACAACCTCCCGGCGCACTTGTGCCGCGGCAGCGAGCGCGGCTAGGCAAGCTCGTTCACGATTATCGGCTGGGAAGATGGCGAGCGTGCCGTCTCCGACCAGCTTCGACACATCGCCGCTATGCGCGTGAACGGTCGAGACGACGACTTCGGCGTAGTCGTTGAGCAGCAGAATGATCTGCTCCGGTGGAGCGTTGTCGGAAATATGTGCAGAGCCGCAGATCGCTGCACCACAGCACCACCGATTTTCTCCGCTACGCCACATTTAAGCTGCGGCGGGAGGCGCTTGGGCGGGGACGCATCGAGTGCGCAACGGAGCCAGCAGGCCTCGGCTTCGAACATCGGGGACTCGCGCGTTGTCCGAAACGCGCCACGATGCCTTAAACCCGCGTCGCTGCGAAAGTTGCGACGCGCCCCTCACTCACGACGAACGCCGCCCCCAGGTAAACATCGAAGTCAGCGCATAATTGAGGAGCGCGCCGACTGCGGCCCCGCCGGCCCCAGCAAAGAGCCACATTTGCGTCATCGCATAAAGGTCGCGGGCCACCAGGACGTTGATGACGGCGCCGAGGCCGCAGATCGTCATGAACGATACGAGGCCGCGCAGCGCCGCCCAGCCGACGAGCCGGTAATCGCGATAGGTCAAGGTGTTGTTCAAAAAGTAGTTCCAGATCATCGCTGCCGCCGTCGCAGTCGACTGAGCACCAACAAAGCCCGTGCCCACAGCAACCAGCAGAAGGCGCAGCACGACGAGATGCACGACCATCCCGGTGGCTCCGACTGCACCAAACAGTAAAAATTTCGAAGGGAGATAACCGCCGCTCACTTTCTCGGCGAGCAAAGCCAGATATTCGAGTATGGTGAACCAATCGAGCTTGCTGCTCCCCGAATATCGCCCGCGAAACCGATACGGCAGCTCGGTCACTGATAACCGTCTCGGCGCGGAAGCCAGGAGATCTATTAGGATCTTTGTCCCGACGCCTGACAGACGTGCCGCGGCCTTATCCGCAACCTCGCTCCGCATCATGAAGAAGCCGCTGACTGGGTCCGTGATATCGGATTTCAGCAGCAGTCGGGCGAGCCATACTCCAGAGCGGCTCAGTACGCGGCGTCTGGAAGAAAGACCACCGGCGGCGCCGGATGCCAAATATCGGCTCGCCACTACGAGATCGGTCTGCTCCCGTTTCAGTATGTCGAGCATGCGCGGCAGCAAGGTCTCGTCGTGCTGAAGATCGCCGTCGATGACCGCGATGTAGCGCGCAGAACTCGACAGGATGCCTTCGATGCAGGCGGAACTTAGACCGCGCCGGCCGAATCGGCGGATGCAGCGGATGCGCCGATCGCCGCGGCCGAGATCCCGCAGGTGTTCGGCTGTGCCGTCGGCAGAATCGTCGTCGACGAACACTGCTTCCCAGTCGACCCCGAGGAGCAGCCGATAGAGCCGGTCGATCAGAGGGCCGACATTGTCACGCTCGTTGAGCGTCGGAACGACAATGGTTAGCTCTGGCCCCGCCGTCGATGGCCTTCGTAGCGACGCGGCCGGTGAGCCGAGCTCTCGCTCCTGACCAAGGATCGCCGCAGGACTCGCGGACGCGCTCATTCCGCACCCCCCAACGATTCGCCCTCGCGGAATCGCGTCATTGCAGGCGGGAGGGATGCCGTGGCGAACAGGCGTTGTGATCAAGAGAATCGGCACTCATCAGTTGATCGCTAAGTTTGTGTCTTCTGCCACCGCCGACCGAGGCGCGATGCCGCGATTCCCAACGTGTCGGAGCAAGACCCCGCCCCATTAAGCCGAAGCATTTGCGACCCCTATCGGAGGGTGAACTCTCGGTTTACCCGGCCATCGCGTATTGCTGAGCGCGTGCCAGGTATTTACGAAAGCCTGCTGCTCTGTTAGGAGGCGGCGCCGCGCTTCACGCTCGACCTTATTAACTCGTACCAGATCCTGCGTTATCCGCGCAAGCTTGACAGGGTTGCCGATGAGTTCGTCCAGGCCGTCGCCCACGAATATCGGATCGACTGCCGAGTGTCGCTGGGCATCTCCTCTGTCGCGAGCCAACGACGTCGCCCTCGAGGTAGCAGCAAGGATCTGCCGCTCGGTTTCCTGTGCCTGGCCTTCGGCCCGCTCGTGCCAACGATCTTCCAGCGGCGCCGTGAAGCATTGCAGCGGGAGGCGGCGCTGATCATCTGCGTCGCCGAGCATATCCGCAAGACGTTGCTCGCCGGCAATTTTCCGGTGGCGAAGCTGAATGTCATCCGGTACGGCCTAGATCCCGAAACAGGTGGCGGATCTCAGCGGCCGGCGGAGCGTCCTTATCTGCTGCTGGAGGAAACCTTGCTGGCGGACGCTGACAGTCAGGACGTATGACGGCTGTCGATCTCGGTATTTTGCCCCGACCGCTGGGCGCGTGTGATTTCCCCGACGGTACGCCCCTCAACGCGTTCTTCGCTTGGAACGAGGCGCGGTGGAGACGAGATCGCCGCTATACGATCGCGTGCGATCTCTCATACCTGTCCCGCCGGTTTAAACCGGATGAGGTCGGCCTTACCGTCTGCGTCTGTCATATCGCGATCCGTCCGGTCATCCGGTGGCGCTTTCGGTCGCAGATTCTCCTGTCGTCTGCCGGGCTCGCGACCGCCATGGCGATGCGATGCAACTCTCGCGATCCGCCGGCGGTGGTGTCAGCGCACCGCGTCGTCGAAAGCCTACTCGCCAGCATCGGTACGACCGAGTTGGAGAAGCACGCGGCCGTATTCAAAGCTTTCGAGGAGTTGTCGGATCTCGTCGATCTCGACCCCCTAGCGGCACGCCGGCCACGTCTGGTCACACGCCAGCGCTCTTCACCGCGCAAGATCCTCGTTATCAAGCTGAGCGCGCTCGGAGATTTTGTCCAGGCGCTTGGGCCGGCGGCGGCCATCCGGCAACACCATGCCGCGGACGAGATCACGCTCCTGACGAACCATGCTTTCGCCGGGCTCGCTCGACAGAGCGGTCTCTTTGATAAGATCGTTATCGATAGCCGACCTCAGCTCTTCGAGATCGGCGCCTGGGTTGCACTCCGCCGCGTTCTGCGCAGTAGTCGCTTCGACCGGGTTTATGACCTTCAGACATCAGATCGTTCGAGCTTTTACTTCTGGCTGTTCCTTCCCGCCGCCCCGCCCGAATGGTCTGGGATAGCGTGGCGTTGCTCGCACCCGCATGCCAATCTGGGACGCTATCCGCAACACACGATCGACAAGCAGGCCGAGCAGCTGCTGATGGCCGGCATCTACCCGACACCCTTGCCGCGCTGCCCAGCATCGACACGGCCTCTGCCTGCCGGGCTAAAAGAGATTGCTTTTTTTATCTTGATTCCTGGCTCATCGCCGCGCCATCCGGAGAAGCGTTGGCCTGCGATCCGCTACGGCGAGTTGGCACGGCAGCTGTTCGACGCGACCGGGCTTCTACCGGTCGTTATCGGCGGTGCAGGCGAGGAGGCACTCGCGGCCGAAATCCGGGCGGTGTGCCCTGCCGCGATCGACCTCGTTGGCCGCACCGAACTTACTGGCTTGGTCGATCTTGCCGACACGGCCGCTTTTACCGTTGGTAACGACACCGGCGCCACACACATCGCGGCAGCCGGGGGGCATCCTGTAGTCGTCCTTTTCTCCGACGCTTCCGAGCCGAGCCGGTGCGCGCCCCGCGGACGCGAAATTCATGTCCTGACCAGCCCTCGGCTGGATGATCTACCGGTTGACCTCGTTTTTGCGCAGGTGATTAAGGCGGCTGAAGGTCCGACAAAGTTGCGATTTCTCAGCCAGGGTCCGACCAGCAGCAGAATCCGCGTTTGATAGCCGAGTACCTCCCTCATCCAGCGGATCTCGTCGGTCTTGCTGTAACTTGGCTGGTGGCTGTCATCCTGGTGCTGGCAGGTGCGATGGTCGTCGGCCGTCGTATGCCGCCCGAGATACAAATCGGCATCGGGTGGGGTCTGCTTTGCTTAGTGCTCACGGCGTGGGGTGTAGTTGTCCCACTTAGCCTGGTGGTCCCGGCGGTGGTCTTTGCACTAGTCGCGCTTTGTGGGCTGGCCTTCCGGGGTCGCCGGCCGAGCTTCAGTGCATGGAAAACCCTTGGGCGAGTGATGCTCGTGACGCTGCCTTTTTGGCTCGTCATGGCGCCAATTCAACCATCCCAGCCGGATACTTGGCTCAACCTCCTGCCGAATGCGTTCTATCTCGTCGACTGGGGCCGGCTGCCGACGGCTACCTTGCCGCCCAGCGGCTCGTATCTGCCGGCAGCGCCCTACAATACACAATTCCTAGGCTATCTCGGCAGCCTCGTGTGGCCGAATTATCCGGCGGCTGGGATGTCGCTGATCAATGCTCTGCTCCTGCTCACCGCCGGGCTTCTCGTCGCCCGGGCCCTCGCCACGCCGCTTCTCGCCACGGATGCCGTCCTTCCGTGGGGCACTATTGCCGGCGGCGTGCTTTTCGTGACTCTGCTGAATCCGGGCTTCGTGCCGCGCTTTCACCTCTCGGCTTATGGCGAAACCGCACTCGCGGCCACCGCAGCCATGAGCGCTTGGCTCCTGGTGTCGGCGCAAAGCGAGATGGCGGCCGGCCGCCGGCTCTCCGGCGCATTGCCGGGGATCGGGCTGATACTTGCGGCGATGGTCAATGCAAAGCAATCGGGACTGGGATTGGTCGCAGCCAGCGCCGGTGCTGCTGCTCTGACTAGCTTGGCAGAGAGCGGGCGGCAGCTCCGCGACATGCTTCGCCTGCTGGGTCTGGCATTACTGCCCTCGCTCGGACTCTACGCCGTCTGGCGTTATCAAGTGTCGGTTGCCGGTGTCGCAGAGTTGAAGCCCTTGCCCTTTGCGCAATGGAATTGGGCGAAGGCTCCAGAGATCCTGGCGAGCGCCGGCCACGTGGTCGCGGGGAAGGCGGTCTACTTTGGCTGTGCGGCGGCAGCCTTAGTCGCCTGGCCGGTATTGCTTGGGCGGCAGGGTTGGACGCGCACCACCCGACTATTGACCTATCTCGCGTTTTTGCTTGCGCTCTACAACGGCTTCCTCGTGCTGACCTATATCGGGCTATTTCCAGGCGAGATGAGCATCGAGGCGCATTCCTTTTTCCGCTACAACACTCATCTCGCGCTTGTGCTGGTGCTCGCGCTGG
>JAFAHQ010000089.1 GCA_019237135.1 Alphaproteobacteria bacterium | reverse complement strand
AGGCTGGCTCTTCTTGGCGGCCTCCATCAGACCGCGCGGGCCACATTTATCCCGTCTGCGGCAAGGTATCGGCGAAGTTCACGGCACATCAACACCTGCCGGTTTTCAACCGCGCCGACCCAAGAGACGGTCGCGATGGCAAACTGTCCGGGAACTGGACGGCGTGTCCTCTTGTTTCCGGACTAGCTACCGGGCCGAATGGACATCAACCCCCGGGTGCACCGTCAAGGAGGAGAGTATGCTCTACTGGGCCCTGATGTTTCTAATAATCGCGATTATCGCCGGCTTTTTGGGCTTTGGCGGAATCGCGTTCGCCGCGGCAGGCATCGCAAAGATACTGTTTTTCCTCTTCCTGGTCGTCTTTGTCGTGATGCTGCTGACGGGTCTGATGGGCAGAAGAAGCCCGCCTATCTGATGGTAAGGCTCCGGCATTGGGCTTTGCCCTACCGTCATGCCCGCGGAAGCGGACATCCAGAGCAGCGGACACCGTGCCTGTACTCCTGGGCCCCCGCTTTCGCGGGGGCAACGAATTGGCGGGCCGGAGGAATTCCTTCACAAGCTCGTAAGCGAGCGTCTAGGGCAGAGTCTGGAGCATTGCCCCTGGATGCCCGCCTTCGCGGGCATGACGAGATGTTGGGGCAGACCGGCTTGCGCAATACTCCGTTAGCGTTTTTGTCCTAATGGCCGGTCCTGCGGCGACTCGTAGCCGGTCAGCCCCTTCTCCGAGAGGAAACCCGACGTCGCTCCAGGCACGCTGACCGGCACTCGTTCAGTTTGGTGCGAGGGGAAGACAAACAGCACGCGAGCCGGTTCCGCATAGCGGTTCAGAAAGCCGTGTGCGATCCCGGCAGGAGCCAGTACCGTATGTCCTGGGCCGATCGTCATCCGCTCGCGACCGAGGAGCGCGTCCAGTCTCCCTTCCTGGACGATGACGGCCACTTCGGTATGCGGATTGACGCATCGCGGTATCCGAGCATTCGGCGCCACGGTCACCTCTTCAATGTGCAGAGACTGGCTCCCGTGATCCTTGCCCACCAGGACGCAGGTCTCCAACCCCGGCGCCGCCCCGGCACTTTTGCTCAAATCCTGCTTGCTGATGATTGGCATCGCCGAGACGCCGGAGGAGCCCCGAGGGCCGGGGCTCCTTCGCTTACTGCGTCTATTCCCGGTTACCGGTTCACCATGTCATAGCTGCGCAGAAATTTCCCGGGTGTCGCATGGGTGCATTCGCTCTCCTCGAACGTGATCGTCCCATTGACGATGGTATAGCGGATGCCCTTGGCCTTCTGGATCAGGCGACGCTCGCCTCCCGGAAAGTCCGTGGCATAGACCGGGTTGTCGTACAAAAAACCGAGCTTCTCCCGGTCGTAGACGATGATGTCGGCGGCGTAACCCTCCCTCAGAATACCCCTATCCGTGAACCCGGCGATCCAAGCCGGTAGGCCGCTGATCTTGTAGTGAGCCTTTTCGAGGCTCATGACCTGGCGATCGCGCGTCCACATTGCCAACAGATTGACCGGCCAAGTACCGAGGGTCAGGTAGCGGACATGCGCCCCGCCGTCCGAGACGCACGGGTGGATGTAGGGATGATTGAGGATCTCCGCGACCGCTTCAGGATCCGTGCCGTTGGTCGGATCGGTCGAGAATTCGGTCTGCAGATCTTCGTCCAGGGCGAGATCCAGCATGGCGTCCATCGGGTGCTTCCCGGTCGCCTCGGCCAATTCCGCGATGGTCAGCCCTTCATACTGGAAATTCCTCGGCTGCCGGACCTCGACGACGCGCATCTTCGCCCAGTTCGACACAACGTCTGCCTGTCCGCCGGTACCGGTCCAGGCGCCAACGTCCCGGCGCATGCGATCGCGCACCCCGGGCTTGTTCAGCTTGGCGATGCGTTCTTCGGGGGCGCCGACAAACGGGTCGATCCAGTTCGGCATCGCATCAAAGCCATTGTACTCGGCGAGCTCGAAAACCGGCGACGGTGGGTTCGAGGCTGTCTGGGCGTACATCCACGCCCCTTCCTTGTGCGCTCGCTCGAGAAAGGCTAGCTGCTCCTTGTAGCGTCCCGGCGCCGCCTCGCTCTGGCTCACAGCCCCCCATTGCAGCGGGCGGCCGCTCGCCAGGCACATCTCGATCAGGAAATCCTCCCGACCTTTGCCGGGGGCATCGCCCTCGACCGGATCCATCTGAATGCCGGAACCTGTCGGCGTCGTGTCGCCGCCGAGCAGATCGGGCTCGCCGGGCGGCAGCGGCCGCTCGGCCGCACCGCGCGTCCAGCCGATGCTGCCGACGCCAAACTCCGACAGCACCTGCGCCAGAGCCAAATACTCCTCGTTCGACGCCACCTGGCTCGGGATAAAGCGGCCGTCGTCGGGACGGTTGATCAGTGTCTTCATCGACGACCAGCCAAAGGCCCCGGCCTTCATCGCCTCCCGCACGAGGTCCTGCATCTGGCGGGTTTCCGCCTCGGTCGCATGCACCCGCTCCCGCGACTCGTCGATCCCCATCACATAGAGCCGTAGCGGATTGAAAGGCACCAGCGCGCCGACATTGACACCCAACGGATGCTTGGCCAGGCTGTCCATCCACTGGGGAAACGTTTCCCAGTCCCAGCGCAGACCTTGCTCCATGGAGCTCAGCGGGACTGCTTCGATCCGGGTCAAGAGGCGCATCGCAGCCTCTTGGTCCTTCGGTTTGCACGGAGCAAAGCCGAAGCCGCACTGGCCAATCGCTACAGTGGTGACACCATGCCAGCCCGACATTGTGGCATAGGGGTCCCAGTTCAGCTGCAGGTCATAATGATTGTGCAGGTCGATGGCCCCGGGTGCGACGATGCACCCCGTAGCGTCGACCTCTTTCTTCGCCTTCGCCTTGATATGGCCGCTGATCATGGCGATCTTGCCGTTCTTGATCGCCACATCACCCCGGTAGGCGGGTATCCCACCCGTCCCGTCTACAATCGTGCCGTTGCGGATTATCAGATCGTACTCGGCCATGTCCTCTTCCTCCTCACTCGCAGTTGAGGGTTCAGTCGATCATAATAAAGAACGTATCGCCGATCTGAGGCAGCGTAGAACTATCTTACGGGATTGTCACCGATATTTCCCAAAACTTCGGGAACCTCTCTAGCGGACAAACTGGCCGTAGTCGGCAACCCTGTCATTGACCATATCGAAGTCGACGCTCCGGCCACCGCATTGCGAGGTACGGAGCTGAGCCAGTCCCCATTTTCTCGTTTGGTAATAGCCGTGGTAATCCGGCCAAGAAGTGGGGGCGCCAAGCCAGCATAATTCGGCGAGCCCAGTCGACAGCAACATGTTGCAGACCAGTCCGCTGCCATAGACGCCTACCCGGTAGCCAAATCCGGTGAGTCTGGCCTTCAGTCCCCGGAAGTAGACGGCGACATTCGCCAGTTCGTATGCTGCTTGCCACGGGCCGTCCACGCCGAAATAGATGGCACTGCCGCGCGGCTGCGAATTTTCGCCGGCGAGGGCGAGCGATCGCTCGGCGTCCTGATGCCCGCGCAGTGCCGTGAACGAGGCAACCTGGTTGTTGTGGTGTTGAAAAACGACGGCGGTGCTGAAGCCGCTGGTCGAGATCAGGTTACTTTCATCTCTCCGCAAAGTCTTGCCGGGAAGGGTTTCGTCTTCATGGTCGTAGTAGCGGATGATGGTCTTGATCCCGATCTCCCGCATCGTATTCAGAAAGCCCTGGTCGACCGGCGCGGATAGATCGACGGCCTCGATTCGGGGATCGTTGGCGCAATAGTACTCCGCCTGCACCGCAGACGCGCAAACGGTCAAGCTTGCAAACAATAGACAGACGAGTTCGGCCGATCTTGCAGCCGATGATCCGGCGGTTGGCACGGGCAAGCTCCCCCAGAACGTGCTTGCGACCGCTTAAAGCACAGATCACCGGTTGAATCAATAAAGTGTCAACCTGCGACTCCTCGACTGTCTCGCCGCCACCGCTGGGGTCAGCGCCCGAGCGCCGCCATCACGAGCCTCATAAAGCCGTCCATTGCTGCCGGATCGATCCAGCGCAGCACCGCGACGATGTCGTCCTCCGGGTCGATCCAGGTCAGGTTGCCGCCGGCGCCGCGCGCGTAATAGCTCGCTTCCGGGGCATTCGGATAAAGTCCGCGTCCGGTGTTCAGCCACCACAGATAGCCGTATTGGCGGTTGAATGGGCAGGGATCGAGCATCCGCTCGATCCACCCTTCCGAAAGAATCCGGTGCCGTCCCCACATCCCGTGACGCAGCAGCATCAGGCCGATCCGCGCCTGGTCGCGCGCATGGATAAACACACCGCCGCCCCAATGGCCGCCGCCGGCTACGGACTGCACCCGGCGGCCGTCGATCTCCACCCACGAGTTGCGGTAGCCCGCCCATTCCCAGTCGCGCGAGGCGCCGATCGGGTCCATGACCAGTTCGCGAAACACCTCGGGAAGCGGCCGACGCCACAACCGCAACAGGGCTAGGCTCAGGCGGTTGACCCTGACGTCGTTGTATTCCCAGAACCCGCCAGGCCGGTGCAGATCGCGGTGGGTCCCCTTGGGTGCAACGCTCGGGTGGCCGGCAACCGCGCGGTTCCGATCGACGAGATCCGGCTTGTCCCATAGCACCCCCTCCCACTCCGAGGTCTGCTGGAGCAGATGATGCCAGGTGACCTTGTCGTTGTGCGGCGGGTCGAACCCTCCATCTTCAACCGTGCGGCGGACCTCCTCATGCGGATCGCCGAAGAGACCGCGGTCCCACGCCAGACCGGCGAGGATCGCGAGATAGCTCTTGGCGACGCTAAAGGTCATGTCTACCCGCGTCGTCTCGCCCCACTCGGCGACGATCCGGCCGCCGCGTAGCAAAAGGCCGTTCGGTCCGCCGCGGGGGCGCACCGGGCCGAGCGCCTCGTTCCACGGCGGGCGCTCTTGGAAATCGCCAGTGACCATCAAGGCGAGATCACGCGCCCACGGCGTTTCGCGTTCGCCGGCATGCCGGGCGGCGGCGGCAACGGTCTCGGCATCGAGCCCGGCCTCGGCGGGTGTCACCTTCGCCCAGGATGACGGGTGTGGTGGCGGGAAATAGGTCATCGATCATCCTTCTCGGGCGGTCGGGCTTGAATCTTCCAGCGAGTTTGACGAATTCGAGGGGAGCCGATGCAGGTGGCGGGGAGACCTGCTAGGATAGAGTTTGGTCAGCCTTCCAGGGTTACCGCTATGGGTTCGTTCAGCTTGATGCATTGGATCGTGGTCTTGGCCATCATCCTGATCCTCTTCGGCGCCGGGAAGCTGCCCCGCGTGATGGGTGATTTCGCCAAAGGTATCAAGGCCTTCAAGGCGGGAATGAAAGAAGAGGATGAGGCCGAGACGACGCCGCCGGCGCAGGTGCCGCCGCCCGGTGCTGCGGCGAGCGCGGCGGCTCCTGCGGGCGCTGCCGATCGTCCGCGCGAGCACGTCTGAACTCTGCTCCTCGGGTGTCCGCCGGGACGGCGCTCACCCACCTGCGGCCGGTACCGAATCACCGCATCGAGATCCGTACCAGCCCCGCGCGCGGTCGCGGTGTCTTCGCGCGCACGGCGATTGCGCCGGGAACGGTGATCGAGGCCGCACCCGTCCTCGTCATCCCGGCCGACGATTGTCCAGCGCTCGACCGGACGGTCATCCACGACTACTACTTCCACTGGGACGGCGACCCCGAGGGCCCCGGACGCGGCGCTCTCGGGCTCGGGCTGGTCACTCTGTGCAATCATGCAAGCCGCCCGAATGCCAAGGTTGAACGCAACTTTGCGCGGCACACTCTCGATCTGATTGCCACGAGCCCAATCTCATTGGGTGAGGAGGTGACGATCGACTACGGCTGCACATTGTGGTTCGAGCCGCGCGATTAGCGGCGGCACCGGCGCTCAAAACTCGTAGGCGTCGATGATCATCGGCTCGTTGCGGGCGGCGGCGACCCATTCCTGCATCGCCGGCAGTGCGATGATCGTCCCGCAATAGGCATCGGCTTCGCGCTCGAGGTCGATCTTGTAAGTGCGGAAGCGCATCACGACCGGCGCATAGGTCGCGTCGGCGATGCTGAAATGGCCGAACAGGAAATCCCCTTTGCCTTCGCCAAACCGCTTGCGGCAATCGCGCCAGAT
>JAFAHQ010000299.1 GCA_019237135.1 Alphaproteobacteria bacterium | reverse complement strand
GAAGCGAAACCACCCCAAACCAGAAAGGGAACACCGATGCTCGATGTCCACTTTTGGCCGACGCCAAACGGCAAGAAGGTCACGATTTTGCTCGAAGAGCTCGGTGTCGACTACAAGATCGTCCCCTGCAATATTGGACGCGGCGATCAGTTCAAGCCGGACTTTCTAAAGATCAACCCGAACCATCGCATGCCGGTGTTGGTCGACCATGCGCCAAAAGGCGGCGGCCCGCCGATCAGCATCTTCGAGTCGGGTGCGATAATGATGTACCTCGCGGAAAAGGAAGGTCGTTTCTTCCCGCAAGACACGCGCGGGAAATACGAGGTCACCCAATGGGTCATCTGGCAGATGGCCAATCAGGGTCCGAAACTAGGCGAGTGCGGGCATTTCCGGCGTGCCGGCCCCGAGGCAGGCGACCTGACCTACGCGATCCGCCGGTTCACCGACGAGACAAACCGGCTCTACGGAGTCATGAACAACCGGCTCTACGATCGGCGCTATCTAGCTGGCGACGAATACACGATCGCCGACATGATCTCCTATCCTTGGACCGCCGGGTGGGAGGCGCAAGGACAGGACATCAACGAGTTCAAACATTTCAAGCGCTGGTTCGAAGAGGTCGGCAACCGCCCGGCAGTCAAGCGCGGCATGGAGGTTGGCAACAATCTGCGGGTCGACCCCAGCACCCTGACGGCTGAAGAGCGGGCGCAGATGCGCAAGATCATGTACAATCAGCGCGCGATCCCGGCTCCGGCGTAACCAGGGAAGTCTTTCACTCTCTGCCTGGCGGAGGGTGAGAGCCTCCCCTACTTGCTTTCAGCCCTGTCCTCCGTTCAGCAGTTTCTCAAGCTGGAGTCGGCTGGCGGCATCGTCCTTTGCGCGGCCGCCGCGATCGCTCTCGTCTTGGCGAACTCGCCGCTCGAGGCATATTACGCGAAGCTCCTGGATCTCCCGGTCACGGTCCAAGTTGGTGGTCTCGCCATCGCCAAGCCGTTGCTGCTGTGGGTTAACGACGGGCTGATGGCGATCTTCTTCATGCTCGTTGGGCTCGAGGTCAAGCGCGCGGTCGTCGCGGGCGAGCTGTCGAGCCTGTCCAATGCCGCGCTGCCGGTAATCGCGGCATTGGGCGGAATGACCGGCCCGGCGCTCGTCTATGTCGCCTGCAACTGGGGCGATGCAGAGGCATTACGGGGCTGGGCGATCCCAACCGCGACCGACATAGCCTTCGCACTCGGCGTATTGGCTCTGCTGGGCTCGCGGGCGCCGCCTGCGCTGAAGATCTTTCTGCTGGCCTTGGCGATCATCGACGACCTCGGCGCGATTATCATCATCGCGGTGTTCTACACTGCGGAGCTGTCACTGATCGCGCTGATCCTGGCCGGCATCGGTGTGGCAGCCCTCGTATTGCTCAATCTGCTGGGTGTGTCCCACCGTGCAACCTACATGCTCGTCGGCGTGGCCATCTGGGTGTGTGTTCTGAAATCCGGCATCCACGCCACCCTTGCCGGCGTCATCGTTGGTATCGCGATGCCGCTCGATGCGGCGGACGGCTCCTCGCCGGCGCACGATCTCGAAGAAGCGCTGCATCCCTGGGTAGCCTTCGGGGTGCTGCCGGGCTTCGCTTTTGCCAATGCCGGACTGGGGCTTACGGACATCGGACTGAGCGATCTGCTGCAACCGATCCAGCTCGGGATCGGATTGGGATTGTTCGTCGGCAAGCAACTCGGCGTGCTCGTATCGATCTGGGTGGCCCTTCGCGTCGGGCTGGCTGCGCTCCCGGGGGGGACCAACTGGCGCCACATCTATGGCGTCGCTCTATTGACCGGTACCGGGTTTACGATGAGCCTGTTCATGGGCACGCTCGCCTTTCCGGCCGAGGCCTATGACACGGATGTTCGCGTCGCCGTCCTACTCGCCTCGGTGACCTCGGCGATTTGCGGTTATCTCGTCTTGAGGAGGGCTTCATCTCAGCGGTCGCCGATCGTCGCCCATTCAATGGATCCTAGACCGAATGCGAATGTCTCGAGCCGGCGGCCCATTTGACTTTGGCTCGTATCAAGGGGATATGTTCTTCCGATGGAAGAGATTTATTGCTTTGCCGGCAACCCGCTCGATCGCATGAGCGAGCGCCGGCGTGACGCCGGCTGGATTTCCTCGTTGCTCGAAGAGCCAGCGACACGGTTAATTCCGCTCCGAGACCTAAAGCCGCCGATCCGCAATGGCGATCGGATGGCGCTCGACTGGCAGCCGGTCGGCCCGTGGCGGGACGTGATCGCGACGGGTGCCACCCTCGCCTTCCTCGGCATCGCCGAGGGACGGGCTCATTTCGCGCTCGACGCGACGGCCGCCGACCAGTCGCCCGACCCGGCAACCGAGAACATCGATGTCCGCACCCTCGCGCCGCTGATCGCTGGGCCCGAGGCCGCCATCCTGGCTGAGGCGCGCTCGGTCATCGACTGGCACGCGCGGCACCGATTTTGCGCGCATTGCGGGACGCCGAGCGAAGTGGCGTCCGCTGGCTGGGGGCGGCATTGCCCACGCTGCAAAGCGCATCATTTCCCGCGCGTCGACCCGGTCGTGATCATGCTCGCGGTGAGGGGCGAGCGCGCATTGCTCGGGCGCGGACGCCGCCGCCCGGGTGCTCGGTTCTCCTGTCTTGCCGGGTATATGGAACCGGGTGAGACGTTGGAGGACGCGGTCCGGCGCGAGGTCCGCGAGGAATCGGGTATCCGCTGCGGGCGCGTCCATTACCTTGCCTCACAACCCTGGCCGTTCCCGTCAACCCTGATGATGGGCTTTCTCGCTGAGGCGCTGACCGAGGAGATCACGGTCGATCCCGAGGAGCTCGTCGAGGCGCGTTGGTTCGCCCGCGACGAGATCTGCGACATGGTTGCCCGCGCCGCAGCCGGTGATCCGGACCCGGCGACGACGGTGCCGTCGTTGCCCGGGCCGGTCGCGATCGCCCATCAGATCTGCCGTCGCTGGGCGAACCGCTTCGATAGCGTCTAGCCGCCGGAAAGAGGCGGGTCGTGACAGACGGAAAGGCGTTTCGTCTCGAAGAAGCGACGATCGACGAACTGCACGAGGCGATCAAGAATGGGGAGACGACCTGCGTCGCCGTGGTTCGGCATTATATCGAGCGCGTCCGGGCCTATAACGGCGTCGCGAGCGTTTTGGTAACCGAAGATGGCGCGCCGGTCCGCGAGGCAACCGGAGCGGTGCGTGCGATGGCGCCGCTCCGCTTTCCGACCGAGACCGCCAAGGCCTCGGGGATACTGCCCGATCTCGACAAGTACAACGGCCCGCCGATTGAATTCGGCCGCATGGAGCCGACCGCCTCCGACCCCGCGGTGCAGCAGCAATACGGCATGATCGCGGGCAGGCCCGATGCCGGGCAGCTCAACGCGCTGGCTACCCTCAACATCAGAGGTGAGCGCTCGGTAACCTGCCGCGGCAATTTCGACCGGCATCCTTCCGAAGGGCCGCTGCCGCCTGGCGCGCCGCCGGTCTGCGAGATGTTTCGCAGGCTCCCCGACGCGCTCGAACGCGCCGCCGAACTCGATTCCCTCCATGGGCGCAATCCCGATCTCGCAAAGATGCCGGTGTACGGCGTCGTCTTCAGCTTCAAGGACCCGTTCGACACCAAAGACATGCGTACGACGGCCGGCGGCGACGCGGCCTATGACATCGATTTTCCGGCGCGCGACCACGTCCTGGTCGAGCAGTTGCGCAACAAGGGGGCAATCATCTTCGCCAAGGCCGTCTGCACCGAATATAAC
>JAFAHQ010000296.1 GCA_019237135.1 Alphaproteobacteria bacterium | reverse complement strand
CGGCTGGGTCGAGTACGACCCGACCAACGGCATCGTCGGCAATCACGATCTGATCCGTGTCGCTGTGGCGCGCGATCCGCGTCAGGCGGTGCCGATCTCCGGAACCTGGACGGGTTTTCCGTCGGACCATCTCGGCATGACCGTCGAGGTCGACGTCACCGCCGAGACTGAAGCGGATGCGGCGCCGAAGACGGCTGCGAAGGCGCGCAAATCGCGCGCCACAGGGTAAAAACCGAGCCCTGGTACCCGGCCGACCCTTGGCGATGGAGTGCTCGCTTGCGATGTATGGCGGGTTGTGACTACCAGAACACCCCAACCCGACACGGCGGAGTACTCTCGCATGCCGCGCTATGATTTCGACTTGTTGACGATCGGGGCCGGCTCGGGTGGGGTGGCGAGCTCGCGCCGCGCCGGCAGCTACGGCGCGCGCGTCGCGATCTGCGAAGAACTCCGGGTCGGCGGCACCTGCGTGTTGCGGGGCTGTGTGCCGAAGAAGCTCTTGGTTTACGGGGCGCAATTCGCCGACGCGTTCGCCGACGCCGAGGGGTTCGGCTGGACCGTTCCGCCGACCGATTTCGACTGGCCCAAGCTGATCGCCGCGAAAGACAAAGAGATCGGCCGGCTGTCTCAGATCTACGTCAACATGCTAAACAACGCCCGTGTCGAGATCATCGACGGCCACGCGGCGCTGACCGATCCGCATACCGTCGAGGTCGCCGGCCGCAGCTACACTGCCGAAAATATCCTGATCGCCACCGGCTCGTGGCCGGAAGTGCCGCAGATTCCTGGCATCGAACACGTGATCTCGTCGAACGAGGCGCTTGACCTCGAGGAGCTGCCGGGCCGCATCGTCATTGTCGGCGGCGGTTACATAGCGGTCGAGTTCGCCGGCATCTTCAACGGGTTGGGAAGCGAGGTCGTCGAGCTGATCCGGCGCCCGGAGCTGCTCTACGGTTTCGACGATGATATCCGCGAGGCGCTCGGACAGGAGATGCGCGGCCGCGGCGTCGACATTCGCGGGCGGACCCAGGTTGCCCGCATCGACAAAGTCACGGGCGGCTATATCGTGACTACCACTGCCGGCGACAAAATCGAAGCCGACTTGGTCATGTATGCCACCGGACGGGCGCCAAACACCAAGGGAATGGGGCTCGCTGAGATCGGTGTCCGGATCAACGAGGCCGGCGCAGTGGTCGTCGACGAATGGCAGCGCTCGAGCGTGCCCAACATCTATGCTGTCGGCGACGTGACCGACCGCATCAACCTGACCCCGGTCGCAATCGCCGAAGGCCGCGCGATCGCCGAGACCCTGTTCAACGACAATCCTACGAAAATGGATCACACCAACGTGCCTTCGGCGGTGTTCAGCCAGCCGCCGATCAGCGCGGTGGGGCTGACCGAGGAACGCGCCCGTCGCGAATATGGCGAGGTGGATATCTACATGGCGCGCTTCAAGCCAATGAAGAACACACTGTCCGGGCGCGAGGAGCGTACCCTGATGAAGCTCGTCGTCGATGCCCGCACCGATCGGATGCTCGGCTGCCACATGCTGGGCCCGGATGCGCCCGAGATCATCCAGGGTCTTGCTGTTGCGGTCAAATGCGGGGCGACCAAGAGGCAGTTCGACCAGACCGTCGGCATCCATCCCAGTGCCGCCGAGGAGTTCGTCACGATGCGCGAGAAGACGGTCCGGCCGACAAAGCTCGCGGCCGATTAAGCGAATGCGCGTGGCCGCTTGCACAAAGCGCTTGCGTGCGGCGGGCCCTGCCGCTACCGTGGAGCCATGGCAAACGTCAGGGTATTAAGAGCCCCCTGCCAGATCGCGCGATTTTGGTACCGTCGGTACATGACGGCGGCCTAGGATCGCGCTCGCGCGTTTTTCCAAAGCCGCCCCACCGAGGCGGCTTTCGTGTTTCATGCCCCTGCTGATCCGAATGTCGCCGATGGAGGAGCGGCCTCCAACCACGGGATGGTGTGAGATGACAGAAAATTGGTCCCCCGACAGCTGGCGCGGTCTGCCGATCCGGCAAGTTCCCGGCTATCCCGACGAAGCTGCACTCGCTCGCGTCGAGGAGACATTGCATCGCTTTCCGCCGCTGGTCTTCGCCGGCGAAGCGCGGCGGCTCAAGGAGCGCTTGGCTGCGGTGGCGGCCGGCAAGGCCTTTTTGTTGCAGGGCGGCGACTGTGCGGAGAGCTTTGCCGAGTTTCACCCGAACAACATCCGCGACATGTTCAAGGTGTTGCTGCAGATGGCGGTAGTGCTGACCTTCGCCGCCGGCTGCCCGGTCGTTAAAGTCGGTCGCATTGCTGGGCAGTTCGCCAAGCCGCGCTCCTCGGAAACCGAGACTCAGAACGGGCAGACCCTGCCGTCATACCGCGGCGACATCATCAACAGCCTCGACTTCGACGCCGCGGCGCGCGAGCCCGATCCGGCGCGCATGATCCAAGCCTACAGCCAGTCGGCGGCGACCCTGAACCTGCTGCGCGCGTTCGCCCAGGGCGGCTACGCCGATCTGCACCGGGTCCACACCTGGAACCAGGATTTCGTCGCCGACTCGCCGCAGGGCGAGCGTTACCGGGCGCTCGCCGACCGGTTGACCGAGACGTTGGATTTCATGGCCGCCTGCGGGCTCAACTCGGATACGACACCGCAGATCCGCGAGACGGAGTTCTATACCTGTCACGAGGGGCTATTCCTCAGCTACGAGGAGGCGCTGACCCGCATCGATTCGACGACCGGCGACTGGTACGACTGCTCGGCGCATTTGGTGTGGATCGGCGACCGCACGCGCCAAGTCGACGGCGCTCATGTCGAGTTCATGCGCGGCATCAAGAACCCGATCGGCATGAAATGCGGGCCGACGCTCGAGCCCGACGATCTCTTGCGCCTGATCGAGCGGCTGAACCCCGAGAACGAACCCGGCCGACTGACCCTGATCACCCGCATGGGCTCGGACAAGGTGGAAGAGAAGTTGCCGCCCCTCCTCCGCGCCATAAAACGCGAAGGGTGCGAGGTCGTGTGGTGTATCGATCCGATGCATGGCAACCGGATAACGCTCGGCAACGGGTACAACACCCGGCCGTTCAGCCGGATTCTCGACGAGGTCCACGCGGCGTTTGCGATCCATGCTGCCGAGGGGACCTACGCAGGCGGCATCCACTGCGAGCTCACTGGGCAAGACGTCACCGAGTGCATCGGCGGCGCCCAGGCGATCAGCGAGGCCTCGCTCGCCGAGCGGTACCTGACCCATTGCGATCCCCGGCTCAACGCCAGCCAGGCCATCGAGCTCGCCTTCGAGATCGCCGAGGCGCTGAAGCAGAGACGTCAACGCAATGGCGCCAATGGGATGCGCCGGTTCGCCGCGGTCGCTTGAGGGAAAATCGGTGGCGGACCGGTCGCTCGCCGCACGTACGGACAGCTATTTTCTGAAGACCAAGGCGATCGTCGGCCGCTTTGGCGACCGGCCGGCGACCTATGCGGTGTTCATGCGCCGGCCGGTGATCAGCGCGCCGCGTCTCGCCGTCGATTTTCTCGAAACCGAAGCGGCCGCGCGCCGCACCCGTTTCGCGATTGAGATGGACCATGCCGAGGGGGTCTGGGTTGGCGCCGGCGACCCGATCCTCCATGTAACGGGGCCGCTGTTTCATCTCGTCGACCTGGAGACCGTGCTGTTGCAACAGCTGGGCCCCGTATGTGTGGCGGCTTACAACGCCTATGCCATGTGCGCCGACCTTCCCAAGGTCGCTTTCCTCGCAATGGATGCGCGGCACTGCGCCGGTGCCGAGATGGCTGACATGATGGCTTACGCCGCCTCGGTCGGCTCGGCCCATGCGCAGCGCGAAGCAGGTGCAGTAGGCTTTGTCGGCTGCGCCGCCGATGCCACCGCTTGCTTCTTCGGGCAGCAAAAGGGTGCGGGCACGATGCCGCACGCGTTGATCGGCTATGCCGGCTCGACGGTGCGCGCTGCCGAGATGTTTCGCGAGGTCTTCCCCGATGAGCCGATGACGGTCCTGATCGATTATTTCGGGCATGAGACATCGGACGCCGTTGCAGTCGCGCGGCGTTTCCCCGAACTCGCCGCCGCAGGCCGGCTGGCAGTGCGCATCGACACCCCTGGCGGGCGTTACTGCGAAGGGCTTGATCCGGCCCGCTCGTACGAGGTGCTCGAACGCCACGCACCGCAATCGATCCGTGGCTATCGCAGCGAAGAAGAGTTGCGTCATCTCGTCGGGACCGGGGTTTCCGCGGCGGCGATCTGGCTATTGCGCCGGACCCTCGACGAAGCCGGGTTCCCGCAGGTCAAGATCGTCGCGAGCTCGGGGTTCGGACCGGCGAAATGCCGGATGATGGCCGCCGCAAACGCTCCGATCGACGTGATCGGCACCGGCTCCTACCTCCCCGAGTTGTGGAGCGAGACCTACGCGACGGCCGATATTATCGCGTATGACGGCGTGCCAATGGTCAAGGCCGGCCGCGAGTTCCTGTTACGTAAGCGAAAAGACGGGTAGCGGATCGTCCGATTGGCCGGGATTGAGGCTGGATAATTCTAGCCGGCGAATGGATGTTGGGCCTTGTGGGACTGTCCGCTGAATCACCGGCTGCATGGCCTAGGCGAGCGCCATCGGCTGCGTGCGGCGGCGGAGTGATCGCAAGCCGCTTCCCTCACGCTAGCTGAAACAGACCATGGCGCACGAGGACGGCCGCATCACGGACGTCCACGGCCTGCGTCGGTTGGGCTCGAGAGAATTCATAAGGTTGTCCCGTCACTGGTCCCTGCACGCGGATCGCCGAAGCTCCGGTGTAGCGCACAACGAACGCATGAAACGACCCGGTCGGTGGGGCGATCGGCGACACTGGCGGATCGCCGCCATAAACTCCTGAGGCACCGCCCTCGACGGCGGCGCGTCCCGGAGCCCTCGCCGCCGCGGCCGGAACCCGTGGTCGCGATGAAGTGTTGCGCCAGGCCGCTCTACCGCTACCGCAGCACATTGCCGTCTCCTTCAAGGCCATGCGAAACAGATTCGACCAGCACAGGCTTCTGTCCCAATCGCTCCAGTAGACAGGCACCGCCCGAGAGCGCCAGCCAGGCAACCGCCCATCGCAAAGGGTGGTACGATAGCAGAAGAGCGGCCGGGGCGGCAATCCACAGGCTCAAGCAGTGGAAGCAATCCATCAACTGGCCAATGACGCTATTGCCGAGCCTGACGCGCACCCGCAGGATGATCTTTGCTGGACCGTCCTCGTTCGCCAGCAGGTGAGTGACCCGCCAGGTCGCGAGAACGGCCAGCACGAAGCCTATCCAGCTCTCTTCCGTCACGAAGTTCCCACTTCCTCGGCGTGCGCGCCTTGCCGGTGAGCAGAGCAGCTGCGTCAGTGGCTGCAGATGCAGAAAGTCAGCGAATTGAAGATCGTGCTCCGGTCGACCAGGCCGGTCGTCAGTCCGGGCCTGGTGGCGAGGGTCACGGTATAGGAACACAAGGTCCAGGTGCTGGTGTTCTCGACGATGGTTCCCGAACCGCCGCGGGGAGTCACCGTTACGCCGGGGCCGGAAACATGCGGAGTGATGTCGCCGGGCGCCGATGGGCTGCAACTGGTGATGCCCAGCGACCATGCACCGGAATCCATCTCTTCGTGATCCACCGTGAACTGCACCGACAGCGTCGTGTCGATCGGGGTGCAGCAACTCGTCGCGAATTCGAGGAAGTTCAGCTCGTTGACCTCGTTCCAGTTGTTGATGTGGATCTTATTGAGGGCGTTGGAGAAGTCCGGGACTGTGCCGGGCGGGAGTGTGGTCGTCCGGGTGGCCTGGAACGTGATCGAGAGATCCGTCCCGGTCCGCTGTGCCGCGGCAGGCACCGCGGTTCCGGCCGGCACACCCGGCAGAGGATCGCCCCCGGGCACGGCCTGGGTCGTATCGAAGCCCATCAGTGTCTGAAATCCGCCGCCGATGGCGTTGGGATCGACCGGCACCCAGCCGTCGGGGTCCGGCACAATGTAATGCGCCGAGGGTGCCACCCAGGGCGCTCCGGGTGCCGGCGGAATCGGGTCCGGTTGTGCCACAGAGGCGATCCACACCGCCTGGAACGTCGGAACCAATGTGCCGCCGGCAATGCCGCCCACATTCTGCGGCCAGTTGAGCAGCCGTGTCCCGGCCTCGACCGCGCAGACCAGACCGCCTGTGATCGGTAACGGTCCTGATCCGGTGTCGTAAAGAAAGCGGTACTTCATCGGGACACCGCTGAACACCGGAGAAGTGGAGGGACAGAAGCCGCCTAGCTGCAGGCAACCGAAGAAGGCGAAGTTCGGGCCGCCATGGGAACCCAGGCTCGCGAACGGTAGACCCTTGTTGGTCTTGCCCGATACGGGATCGATGTCCGAATAGATATCGAAATATCCGACCGTCGTGAACCACGGCTGCAGGGCGGGGTTCCGACACACGCAAATGCAGAACTCGGCACAGGTGACGCCGCACACCCAGGCGCACACCTGCTCGCAGTAGGGGCCGAGACCGAACCGCGCGATGATTGCGCGATACCTCTCGGTGTCGCGATTGAGCACGGCAGCGACCAGGTCCGCCAGCGCCCGCGGCTGGCGTGCCAATGGTCGCGCTGCCAGCGCAAATTTTCGCGCCTCCTCGACGGCATCGATGCCGCTGACGATCGGCGGCGGCTCCACGCACAGCTCGCGGCAGACCAGGGCGCATCGCCAAACGCAGATCAGCAGGCAGATGATCTCACATTCGGCGACGAAGCCGGCCTGCTCGATGGCCGATTGCGCCAGCTCGCAATCGAGCGCCGCCGCGGCTCTGGCAATGTTGTCGAACGCATTCTCGTCGGCTATCAGCCGTTCGATCGTCCTTCCGGCGGCACGAATTTCGCTCACCGCATCCGACACCGGCACGCGCTCCGGCGAGCAGACGATCTCGCACACGCGGCGATAGATGATCGAGCAGACCCAGCGGCAAATCGGTTGGCACCAGGGTCCGAGCTCGAGTTCCGCAATAGCGGCCCGGTATTCATCGGCATTGCCGCACGAGACCGCGTCGACGACACGGCGCAGCAGTCGATCGTCGGTGGCAAGCCGGACAACGGATTGTGCGAGTTGGCGCAGATCGGGTGCAGGCGCGGTTTCTGCCGGCGGACCACAGAGCTCCAGGCACAGCAGTACGCAATTCTTGATCCGTATCCACTCGCAGATCAGCTCGCAGTTCGAAAGCAGGTTCAAGCGATCCAGGACCCAGCGGAATGCGTCCGGGTCCTGTGACTGGAAGGCGGCCACCGCGGCCGCGAATCCGCCGGCATCCTGTGCGAGCAGTCCCGCCGCATCGGCCTGGGCGGCCAACTGGGTGACGGCATCGGCGTTGAGACGATCGTTACTCATGGCAACCCTCCCAGTGGATCATTGGTTTGATCAAGGATAAATGGGGTAGCGCCTGGACCTCTGTTTGGCCCCGCAAGGAGATTCGGACAGCAATCGTGTTGCCGCCATTGGTGTCACCTGCCCCAATTCTTTCAGACATTTTTCTCCTCCAGTTCGATAATTTTAAGCGGCAGTTTCCAGATCGCCGGCGGGTTCCGGCGCTCGGCCGGCAGACAGAGCTTTGTCCTGGTCGCTCGCCACAAACTTCCCGCTCCACCGGACGATATTAACCTTAAGGACAAGTCAAATCTGTGAACTGGTTCACATTGGAGCCGAAATTTTTCGGACGATATCCGTCTCCTCAGGGTTCCACATGGCGAGTGACGTGCAGGAATTTCGGCGATGACGAGCGAAGCGGACGGTAGGAGCAGGCCGCCCCGCAGCGGCCGATGAAGCACGGTGAGAAGCGGGTGTGCCGGCGCACGAATACAACGAAAATCGCCCCAGCACCCTTGAAAACACCCGTTTCTCTGGCCAGAATAGCATGTTGGATCAGTCGGTTAGAGTGTAAATTGCGGTCTTGCGAAACAACGAATTCGGCATCGTCGATCAACGGAATTCGCACAGCCAGCAGGGAGCGAGAACAACGGTGGCGGTAGCTGCAAGCGCCCCTGCTCTGCCGGCGCGATTTCTGG
>JAFAHQ010000038.1 GCA_019237135.1 Alphaproteobacteria bacterium | reverse complement strand
GCGTCGGTTGCGGGATTGAATTCCGGTGGCGGCGGGACTCTCTATACCGCTTCGAAGCATGCGGTTGTCGGGTTGATCCGACAACTCGCTGTGGAAGTGGGACCGCGCGTTCGGGTCAACGGTGTTGCTCCGGGCGGCACCATCACCGATCTGCGCGGCTTGGCGGTTCTTCACCAGGACGACCGCTCGCAATTTACCAATCCCGGCACGGAGGAGCGGCTGCGTGGCGGCAACCCGCTGCAGTTGGCGCTTCAGCCCGCGGATCTTGCCGGGGCGTATGTCTTCCTGAGCTCGAGAACCAGCGCCAGAGGCATCACCGGGACCATTATGACAGTCGACGCCGGAGCGATGCTGCGGGTACCGCGTCGCACCCCGCAAAACCAATGAGGTAACAGTCGATGGAAACCGATACGCTCGGGTTGGTCGATGCCGAGAACGGCTTGGTCAGTCGCCGCATCTTTATCGAGCCGGATATTTATCAGCAGGAATTGGAGCGGATCTTCGCCCGCTGCTGGCTCTTTCTGTGCCATGAGAGCCAGATCTCGCGGCCCGGCGATTTCTTCACCACTTACATGGGTGAAGACCCGGTTCTAGTGGTGCGCGACACAGCCGGCCAAGTGAACGCCTTTCTGAACGTCTGCCGCCATCGCGGCAACCGGTTGTGCCGCGCCGAGACCGGCAATGCCGCGACCTTCACCTGCGCCTATCACGGCTGGACGTACCGCAACGACGGGCGGCTGGTCGGCGTGCCGTACCTGAAGGAAGCCTACCATAATGAATTGGATCGGGAACGCTGGGGCCTCGCCCCGGTGGCCCAGCTCGACAGCTACAAGGGGTTGTACTTCGCCACATTCGACCCCGAGACGCCGCCGCTGCGCGAATATCTCGGCGAAGCGGCCTGGTATCTGGATGCGTTCTTCGACCGCCGCGAGGGCGGCATCGAGGTGATTGGCGGCATGCACAAATGGGTTATGCCGTGCAATTGGAAATTCCCGGCCGAAAACTTCGGCGGCGATGGCTACCATACATCGTGGAGCCATCTCTCGGCGATCCAGACCGGGTCCGGGGGCGACTTTCGTGTCAATCCTGACCCAAACGGGGTCATGCTCTCGCCAGGCAACGGCCACTGCATCATCGGGGTGGGTCCCGACACGGTCGCCGACCCTCCCGCGCCGGAGATCCTGGCCTACGAGGCGGCGATCGCACCAGAGATGAAGAAACGTCTTGGCCCGCGCCTGGACCTCGTAAAGCCAATCGTCGGTACTGTCTTCCCGAACTTCTCTATGCTTCGACCCACCTCTCGGACATTTCGTGTCTGGCACCCGCGAGGACCGGACAAGACCGAGGTATGGGCCTGGGTGTTCGCCGACAAGGCGGCCCCGCCGGAGGTCAAAGAAGCCATTCGACTGGCCGGAGTGCGGGTGTTTGGTCCGTCGGGGACCTTCGAGCAGGACGACATGGACAACTGGCAGGGCTGCACCCAGACCGGACGAGGCGTCGTCGCCCGGCGCTATGCGCTCAGTTACGAGATGGGCCTCGGACATGAGCGCTTTGACGAGGATCTCGGCGCCTTGGCCAGCGACTACCGCTACAGCGAAAGCAATCACCGCGGCTTCTACCGCCGCTGGGCGCAGCTGATGGCCGCCGACAGCTGGGCCGAGGTCACGGAAAACACCTGAGGAGAATCACATGGCGACAGATATCGCTGGTCTCGTCGACGCCGATCGCGGACTGATCGGCCGCCGCATCTACATCGAGCCCGGGATCTATGAGCAGGAGCAGGAGCGGATCTTCGCCCGGTGCTGGCTCTTCCTGTGCCATGAAAGCCAGGTCCCGCAGCCCGGCGACTTTTTCACCACCTATATGGGCGAAGACCCGGTTCTGGTGGTGCGCGACACGACGGGCCAGGTGCACGCCTTCCTGAATGTCTGCCGCCATCGCGGCAACCGCTTGTGCCGCGCCGATTCCGGGAATGCCGCGACCTTCACTTGCGCCTATCACGGTTGGACCTACCGCAATGATGGGCGCCTCGTCGGCGTGCCGTGGCTCAAGGAAGCCTATTATGGCGAATTGGAGCGCGAACATTGGGGCCTCAACCCGGTGGCACAGCTCGACAGCTACAAGGGGCTGTTTTTCGCCACCTTCGACCCCGAGGCGCCGCCGCTGCGCGAGTATCTCGGCGAGATGACCTGGTATCTGGATGCATTCTTCGACCGGCGCGAAGGGGGTGTCGAAGTCATCGGCGGCATGCACAAATGGGTCATGCCGTGCAATTGGAAGTTCCCCGCGGAAAATTTCGGCGGCGATTCCTACCACGTGCAGTGGAGCCACCTTTCGGCCGTCACGACCAATTTCAGCTCGGGTGCGGCGACCAAGCAGGAGACCACCGGGCGCTTGGTGTCCCCCGGCAACGGCCACGTCCTGATCTGCTTTGGGCCGAACGACGTGCCCGACCCGCCGGTATCGGAGATCCTCGAATACGAGAAGGAGATCCGCCCGGAGGTCGAGAAACGGCTCGGGCCCCGCTCGGGTCGGATCAACCCGATTGTCGGCACGACCTTCCCTAATTTTTCGATGCTTCGCGCCACCTCGCGCACATTCCGCGTCTGGCACCCGCGGG
>JAFAHQ010000360.1 GCA_019237135.1 Alphaproteobacteria bacterium | reverse complement strand
CCCGGGGCTCGGCGGCGGTACCGGAGCTCGAGTAATACGTCGTCCTGGTGCAGCTGCCGGCGTTTGAGGTCACCGAGGTGACGACGACACCGGAGACCTGGCCCGGTCCGAGCCGCGGCATGACGGCCTCGATTGCCGGGCTTGGCCCGACCAGCCAGATCGGCGCATCGGCGAGCGCTTGGGCAGAGGCAAGGAGGCGCTCAAGCGCTGCTTCCTGGTCGGCAATCAGTCGAGTGTTCCAGGATGGGGGCGGCATCACGACGTCGAAGCCCTGCGCCGACCAGAGCGCAGGATCGCGTGGTAGAAAATCGTCACGGCCAAGCGCGTTCACCCCGGGCATGAAGATGAGAATGGCGGCAGGCGCCGTGCCTCGGGTTGTGTAAACACCCTGTTCCGGCATCGTGGCAGCGACAGCAGCCGGAGGCGGACCCGCCTGCGGGAGCGAAGCGGTGAGGCCGCCGGCGCAGCCGATCAGCGGCAGCGCCGCAAGACAGCATCCGAAGATCGAGGCAGGTCGTTTCCGCATCAATGCGTCTCCTCTGAAGGTCGGTGGTCGAACCTGAAAATTGACGGCGATTTAGGCAATTTCTTGGTCCGGATCAGTCGGAGATGCCGCACCACCTCATACTCCGAGCGCCTCGAGCCGGGGCAGCACCGCTTTGCTGAAGAGCGTCAGGTTGGCGACCGTTTCCTCATGGCTCAACAAGCCGCCCTGGCCCATCATCAGAAGATGCCCAAAGCCGCCGACGTGATCGTAAAAGGCGCGCAGCTGGTCAAAGACATCGTCAGGTGTGCCGGCGAACGAGAGACCGGCGTCGATGGCATCGTCGACCGTCATCTTGCGAGGATCGATGTTGCGGCCGTCGCGGGATTGGATACGGCCGGCGCGGAAGCCGGCGCCGCTCATCCGCAAGGCTTGCGCACTCTGCGCCACCGAGGCGTAGCCCGGCGGGTTCATAAACTGCGGCGCGACGATGCCCGAGGTGCGGCTGTAGTCGAGGATCTGGTCGGCGCGACGCCAGCCTTCCTCGCGAGTATTGCCGACCCCGATCAGCGCCATATAGGCGAGCCGCTGCGGTGTCATTGGGCGGCCGGCCTCGGCCGCCCTCTCGCGATAGGCCTCGAAGATCGGGGGCGTGCGCACCCAGCCGGTGTTGAGCACGCCAATGGTCATCCCGCGCTCCGCCGCCTCAGCGGCACTCCCCGGACTGCCAACCGGCATCCAGACCGGCGGGTGCGGCTCCTGCCACGGCCGCGGCCAGACATTGACCGAACGATAGTGGAAATGCGTCCCCTCCCAGTTGAACGGGCCGTCATGGGTGGTCATCGCCTTCAAGATCAGGTCGTGCGCCTCCCAGAAACGCTCCATCAGATCGGCGGGGTTGGTGTTGGCCGGCGAGATCTCGAAGGGTACCCCTTTGACAAAGCCCATCTCGATACGGCCGCGCGAAATGACGTCGAGCATCGAATATTCCTCGGCGACGCGGATCGGGTCGTTGCGATTGCCGATCGGCATACCGAGCGCGAGAAGCCGCACGTGCTTCGTCTCGCGCGCCAAGATCGCCATCGGGATCGTGCACACCGAGTCGGCGCAGGTCGCGGTGGCGTGATGCTCGTTGGTCATGATGTTGATGCCAAGCTCGTCGCACAGCACCCATTCGTCGAGGTAGCGGTGGTAGAGATCGGCACCGATTTTCGGGTCGTAGAGCCGGTTGGGGATCACGACGCGGTACGAGTCCTGCAGCTCGGGCCAAGCCGGGTGATATGCCATCTCGCTGAAATGCCATACTTTCATTATTTCACCTCCGCGCCCGCGAACCGTTCGATCGCATCCGTGACCGAGTCGGGCCGCTCGATCTGCGGGTAATGTCCGGCTTCGGGGATCAGCTCAAAGCGGGCATCGGGCAGAGACCCGCAGAGCTTTTCGCCGTAATCAGGCGACACGATGCGATCGCTTCGGCCCCAGATGACCAATGTCGGTACCCGCACCCGGTGCAGCCATTTGCGAAGGCCGGGATCGTGCATGTAAGGGCGCCATCCGTACAGCGCCGTTGCCGCCCGGTCGCTCGCGATCGATGCAGCCTCGGCATCGTCCAGCCTGCTGTAATCCGGCGCGATGCGTTCCGGAGCGAAAAATGTCCGCCGCAGGACCTCGTCGGTAGGAAGCGCATAGATATCGGCGATGTCACGCTGCTCGCGCCCGCCGAACTTGACGCCGAGCGTGTCGATCAGCGCGAGGTGGCCGATCCGTTCAACCGAGCGAACGCACATTTCGAGCGCGATCCAGCCACCGAAGGAAGAGCCGACGAGCACAATGTCGCTGAGGTCCTGCTGCTCGAGCAGGTCGAGATAGAGATAAGCGAGATCGTGGACGGAGCGGAACCCGTCGGGCCGTTGGGACCCGCCAAAACCGGGGTGGCGCGGGATCAGAACCCGCCAGCGCCGTGCTAGCCTCACGAAGAAGCTTTGGTTTTGCCCGAAGTAATCGCCGCCATGAAGAAACAGCAGCGCGCGGCCTTCCCCCGCCGTCGACACCTCGAGCGAGACGTCGCCGATTTGGATGCGCTCCATATCCGTCCTCTTTGTGTGCCCAAGGAACTATCGTGATCCCGCGGTACATGCTTGCCGAGATTTATTCCCTGCTGCGGCACTTTGTCCTAAGCTGATGTCCTATGGCGGTCGCTCCGCGACCGCGCTCAGGTCCTGTGAGGCCTCGTGATGAATGTCGAAACCATCCTGCACAGCAAAGGACGTGCGGTGACAACAATCCGGCCCGACGACACCGTCGGCGCGGCCGTCGACGCGTTGGTCTCCCGCAATATCGGCGCGCTCGTCGCCAGCGCAGACGGCGAGAGGGTCGATGGGATAATTTCCGAGCGCGACATTGTCCATGCGCTAGCCCATCATGGTTCCGGTCTGTTGTCGTTGACCGTCGCGGAGGTGATGACGCGGCAGGTAGTCACGTGCGACCCGACCGAAAGCGTCAGCCAACTGATGGCCGAGATGACCAACCGCCGCATCCGCCACATTCCGGTCGTTCGGAACGGGCGGCTCTGCGGCATCGTTAGCATCGGCGATGTGGTCAAGAACCGGCTCGACGAAATCGAATACGAGGCGAAATCGCTGCGCTCGTTTATCGCGGGCGGGTGAGCCCTGGCGGCGAAGCTGAGCTGGGCCGGGAGGC
>JAFAHQ010000174.1 GCA_019237135.1 Alphaproteobacteria bacterium | reverse complement strand
GCGCCGGCTGGAGCGCATCGTCGCCTGGCGCTGTCGGGTCCTGGCATTGCCCTATGGCGACCAGGGGCTGTTGATCGCCCGCAGCCTCTACGATGCGGTCGGCCGTTTCGCGCCATTGCCTTTGATGGAGGATGTCGATCTCGTGCGTCGCCTCGGGCGGCGCCGTCTGGCGCGCATTGGGGCGCGCTGCCTTGCGTCGGCGCGACGCTATCGGCGCGAAGGTTACCTCCTCCGGCCGCTGCGCAACCTCGTATGCCTCTCATTGTACTTCGTCGGGGTGCCGCCGGCCCGCATCGTCCGCTTCTACGGCTGATGCACCGCCACCTCGTGTTGTTCGTCCGCGCACCTCAGCTGGGGTGCGGGAAGCGCCGCCTGGCGCAGGACATCGGGGATGTCGCGACGGTGCGCTTCGAGCGTCTGATGCTGGCACTCCTGCTGCGCCGGCTCGCCGCGGACCCGCGCTGGCGGCTGCGCATCGCAGTGACGCCGGACAGAGCGCGCCGTCATGCCCGGCACTGGCGCCGAGGGGTCGAGGTCACCGGCCAGGGCGGCGGTGATTTGGGCGTTCGGATGCGCCGCGCTCTCGCCGCGTGTCCGCCTGGCCCGGTAGTGCTGGTCGGCGGCGACATCCCAGGGCTAGTCGCCCGTCACGTCGCCGCCGCCTTCCGCCTCCTGGGCGGCCGCGACCTCGTCTTGGGCCCGGCCGAGGATGGCGGGTTCTGGCTCGTCGGCGTCCGTCGCCTGCCGCGTCGGCCGCCGATGTTCGAAGGCGTGCGATGGTCCGGCCCCCATGCGCTTGCCGACACGCTCGCCGGGCTCCCGCAAAGGGTTACGGTCGGGTTTGTCGACCGGCTCGAAGACGTGGACGACGGCGCGGCCTATCGCCAGCTCATGCCGCGCCGTGGCTTCTGACTTATTTCTTCAGATGCTCCTGCAGTCGCGGCATCAGCTCGACGAAGTTGCACGGGCGGAAGCGGTTGTCGAGCTGGTGTACAAGGATGCCCTCCCAGGCGTCGCGGCAGGCGCTCGGCGAGCCGGGCAGGGCGAACAGGTAAGTGCCGCCGGCGACCCCGGCGGTCGCCCGGCTCTGGATCGTCGAAGTCCCGACCTTGTCGTAGCTGAGCCAGCGGAACAGCTCGCCGAACCCTGCAATCTCCTTCTCGTAGACGCTGTGGAAAGCCTCCGGCGTGACATCGCGCCCGGTGACCCCGGTGCCGCCGGTCGAGATCACGACATCGATCGTCGGATCGGCGATCCATGCCTTGAGCTGCCCGACGATCGCGTCCTGCTCGTCGCGGACGATGCGACGTGCGGCAATGTGGTGGCCGGCGGTCGTGGCGAGGTCAGCGAGGGTATTGCCGGAGCGGTCCTGCGATGCGTCTCGTGTGTCGGAGACCGTCAAGAGCGCGATGTTCACAGGCAGAAAAGGACGAGTTTCATCGAGCCGCGGCATAACGGTCGCCTCCTGGGTGCGAGAGCGTCAGAATAGTCCGGCCGAACACGGGCGGCCAGACTGGATGCGGCGGTCGGGACTGAAAACGGAGGGTCGAGCCATGGACATCGGCGGCGGTGAAAAGTTCGACGTGATCGTGGTCGGGGCCGGCAATGCCGCGACCTGCGCAGCGCTGTCGGCGCGCGAAAGCGGCGCCCGGGTGCTGATGGTGGAAGTGGCACCCGAGGACGCGCGCGGCGGCAATTCCTGCTTTACCGGCGGAGCCTTTCGCGTGGTCTATCACGGTTCGGCGGATCTCGCGCGCCTGATCCCGGACATGAATGAGACCGAGCTCAGAGACGTCGATTTCGGGACCTATACCGAGGAAGAATATTTCGACGACATGGGCCGGCTGACCCAATACCGTTGCGACCCCGACCTGACCGAGATCCTGATCCGGCGAAGCTTCGAGACCGCCCTGTGGATGCGCGAGAACGGGGTGCGGTTTCAGCTCGGGCTCGGCCGCCAGGCCTTCCGCGTCGACGGTAAGTTCAAATTCTGGGGCGGGCTTGCCTGTCACATCTGGGGCGGCGGCAAGGAGCTGATGAAGGCGCTGCATGCCCGCGCCGCTAAAGACGGGATCAGGGTGCTCTACGAGACGCCGGCGATCGGCTTGTTGCAGGGCGACAGCGGCGTCGAGGGGGTGCGGGTGCGCTATCAGGGGCATATCTGCGACCTGCGCGCCAAGGCGGTGATCCTCGCCTGCGGCGGTTTCGAGGCCAATGCCGAGATGCGCGCACGATATCTCGGGCCGAACTGGGACCTCGCCAAAGTGCGCGGCTCGCGGTTCAATACCGGGCAGGGACTGAAGATGGCGCTCGATCTCGGTGCGGCGGTCGCCGGGCACTGGTCGGGTGCGCATGCCGTCGCCTGGGACCTGAATGCTCCGCCCTTTGGCGACCTCGATGTCGGCGACCGCTTTCAGAAGCACAATTACCCGTTCGGCATCGTCGTCAACGCCCGGGGCGAGCGTTTTTTGGACGAGGGCCTCGACTTCCACAGCTACACCTACGCCAAATACGGCGGCGAGATCCTGAACCAGCCCGGTATGTTCGCCTGGCAGATTTTCGATCAGAAGGTCGTCCATCTGTTGCGCGAGGAATACCGCATTCCGCGCATCACCAAGGAGAAAGCTGAGAGCTTCGAGGCCTTGGCCGCGAGGCTCGAAGGGGTGGATGCGTGCCGATTTTTAGAGACAGTGCGGGTGTTCAACGCCGCTCCCCGGCCGGACGTGCCGTTCAACCCCAACATCCGCGACGGGCTCGCGACCAGCGGCCTCGCGATCGACAAGACCAACTGGGCCCAACGTCTCGATGCCCCGCCCTACGAGGCCTATGCGGTGACGACCGGCATCACCTTCACCTTTGGCGGCCTCAAGATCACAAATGACGCACAAGTCGAGGACACGACCGGTCACCCGATCGCCGGCATCTATGCAGCGGGCGAGATCATCGGCGGGCTCTATTATCACAATTACGCCAGCGGCACCGGGTTGATGGCAGGCGCCGTCTTCGGCCGCATCGCCGGGCGCAATGCCGCAGCCTTCGCCACGGGCCCGTGAGGAACCCGATGCAAGCGGTGGCCTCGCGCCGCCGGGTGCTGGCCCTCGGCGCGGGTTTCGCCGCAACCTCTTGGCTGCCGGCTCCGAGCAGGGCGCAAACCGGCCCGACGGCATTGATCACCCGGCCGATCCCGCATTCGGGCGAGCCGCTTCCGGTAATCGGCCTTGGCACCTCACAGGTCTTTGAGATCGGCGACGACCCGGCGCAACGCCAGGCATGTGCCGAAGTGTTGAAGACCCTGGTGTCGGCCGGCGGTAAACTGATCGACACTGCACCCTCCTACGGCACCGCAGAGAGGGTCGTCGGCGACCTCCTCGCCGCCACCGGGCTGGGAGGCCGGGTCTTTCTCGCGACCAAACTCGAAGATTATGACCAGAAGACTGCTGCCGCACAGCTGAGCGGTTCATTGCAGCGGCTGCGCACCAACCGGGTCGATCTGATGCAGCTCCACAATGTCCGCGATCCGCATCAGGAACTGGCGATCCTGCGCGAATGGAAATCGCAGGGTTACTGCCGCTATTTTGGCATCACCACTTCCTTCGGCGGCGATTTCGCTGCCGTCGAAGCGGTGGTGCGGCGCGAGAAACCGGACTTTCTTCAGGTCAATTACTCGCTCGGCGATCGCGCGGCCGAGAAGCGGGTGATTCCGGCCGCGGCCGAGCTCGGTGCCGCCGTATTGACCGACCTGCCTTTTGCCCGCAACCGGCTCTTCCGCGCGGTGCGCGGGCAAAAGCTGCCCGAATGGGCGGCCGAGTTCGACGCGGCAAGCTGGGGCCAGTTCTTTCTCAAATACCTCCTCGGCAACGAGGCGGTGACCGCGGTGATCCCCGGCACCAGCAACCCGGAGCATATGGCGGACAATCTTGGGGCCGGCCACGGGCGGCTGCCCGACGCGGCGCAGCGGCAACGGATGGTCGCGTTCTTCGAAGCCCTCCGCTGAGCTCCCACCGGCGGTATTGCGACGGTGCACTAATTCCGCTGCTGACAGCGGAAAACATCTTTTGGGGCCGCGAGAAAGGCCCTCTTAGCGTCCAGAATGCGTCGTTTATCAGTCGCTTGGGCGCGAGTTGCCGGGCCAACCGGCAGCGGAATTTTGTGCCTGCGAAACGCGATTGGCAGCCGAATGGCAGGGGAATTCATCGCCCCGTTTCTTCTCACGAAATTCATACGAAATCAACGTAGTAATTGATATTATCGCACTCCTGGTATATAAGCCGACCTCGACCTACGCAAGAGCTGGCGCATCGACAGCCGGGAAAGCTCCCGGAGTCCGGCAGCGCCTCAGTCGCTGTCGATGACCTGACCGGTCAGGTCATCGAGGAAAAGGCGTTCCCGACGCGGCTCGTTCGCGAAGTCGAACATGTTGTCGAGGGACCCGGCGAGCTGGTCGAACGAGGTCTGACCGGCCGTCGTACCGGACGGATGATCGAGGTCGTCGATATGTCCGAGGCTCCAGTTATCCTCGATAAACCGCAGGATCGAGGTCTGATCGGTGGTCGTGTGATCGACAAAGTTGAGCTTGGCCCAGGGCGAGACGACGAGCAGCGGGAGCCGCGGGCCGTAGCCGCAGCGCCCGAGATAGGCGCCCGCTGCAGGTGTGCCGCAGGTTGTGCCGGCGACAACATCAACGCTGGGGACGTTCGACGGATTGAGGATCGGCCCCGTAACGTGATCGTACCAGCCGTCGGAATCGTCCCAGGCGATGATCACGGCGGTTTCCGCCCAATACCGCGAGCGCTGCAGATGGTTGATCGTGTCGACCAGAAACATCTGCGCGGACAGCGGATCCGAATTGCTCGGATGGTCGTCCTGTGCGCGCGCCGGCTTGAGATATGAGACCGCCGGCATCCGCCCGTTATCGACCGCGTCAAAGAACAGGCTCAGCTCATATTGATGCATGGCCTGATCGGTTTTGCCGACATTCGCCGCCGAGGTCGGCGGCAGATGGTGCGGGTTGGCCGAGTGCAAATAGTACATGAAGGGATTGTGATGAGCCGAATAAGCCGAGATCGGCTTATGAATCGGGTCGGCCGGGTTGGCGGGATCGACACCGGGATGACCGACTGTGGTCGCATTGCACACGGCCTTGCCGGCGATCACGCTGGTCGGAGTGAAGCCGCCTTGGAACCAGCCCCAGGTGACCCCCTTCCTGTTCAACAGATCGCCGACATTGTGATTGTCGAGAGCGCCGTTGGCCTCAAAACCGGCCTGATCAGGGCTGCCGCAATCGTCATAAATCGGGTCGGGATCGCCAATGATCGTGTTGTAGGGAGCAAGCAACACGTCGCCCGTGGTGTTGCCGAGCGTCTTGAGGGTGCCGATGGCATGCGTCTCACCCGAGGCCAGGTTGAGCGCGCCGGGCGTCGAGGGCCCGAAGGTGCTGCCGAAGGAATTGTCGTTGAGCGCGAAGTGCTGGGCGTAGTTCCACAATGCCGTGACCGTGTTGCCGTCGTAATAATCGAGCGACAGATTGTCGGTGCACGACAGCAGATTGAAGTTGTCCATGAGCCCGCTGTCGACGGCTTTCTGCTCGTCGGTATAACCGTGGTCGTTGCTGCAGGTGACGAGGTCGCTAGCCACCCGGTCGAGCCGCTGGGGGTTAGCCACATTGGGGTTGTTGGTCAGTAAGCCGGCGGTGAGACCGTTGACGGTCGGAGTGTCGTCGGTGGCGACGAACTGGGGCTCGCCCTTCGGGTTCGCCGCATTCGGATAGGTGGCAAAATAGTTGTCGAAGGTATGGTTTTCGAAAAAGATGACGACGAGGTGCTCGATCGGCGTCCGCGTCTTTGCATCGTCGTTCTCGTCGGCGAGGACGCTCGTCGAAAGAGCGGTCGTCACCGCGAGTGCCGCGAGCGCCCCGTTCCATATCCTGATGCGGTCGGTGTTCACGTGCTCCCCTCCCGAATTGCGCACTTCACAAGGGAATCGACCACGCGTCGACGGCCTCCCCCTCGAGGCGGCGTTCTAGCGATCGATTATTAAGGTTTGCGGTCAGTTTTATGTCGGTACGGCGACAACGC
>JAFAHQ010000183.1 GCA_019237135.1 Alphaproteobacteria bacterium | reverse complement strand
AGGGCACGCGGTTCGACAGCTGGATGTTCCGCATCGTGCAGACGATTTGGATCGATCACGTGCGCTCGCGAGACGTGCGCAAGGAGGATGGCGATATAGCCGAGGATCGGCTGGGATCCGATGAGCCGGTACGCCGGGTCGAAGCGCGTCTTGCTCTCGACGAGATTCGGCGGGCGCTCGACCGCCTGCCGCCGGATCAACGAGCGGCCTTGTTGCTCGTTACCGTCGAGGGGCTTAGCTACAAGGAGGCCGCGGAGGTCGTGCAGGTCCCGGTCGGCACGATTATGAGCCGTCTGGCGCGTGCCCGTATAGCGTTGCAGCTGCAGCTCGAAGCCGGCCACGGGGGGCACAGGAGTAGGAAGGATGCAGCAGCGCAGTGACGACCGTCTTGTCGCCTATCTCGATGGCGAACTCGAGGTTGCGCAGCGGCGCGAGGTCGAGGCTTGGCTCGACGCTGATCCGGCCGCACGCCAGCGGATGGCAGCGTTCGCTGAAACTGCCCACCTGCTGCGCCTGGCGTTAGACGAAGCCGTTCACGAGCCCCTCCCCGACCGGCTGATCGCTGCGGCGCGCGGCGAGACAGCTTCGCCGCAAGCTGGCGCCGAGATCCTGCCATTCCGTCGGCGCCTGGGCGCGCAGATCGTGGCGCCGCGACGTTGGCGGATGTGGATGCCGGTCGCCGCCTCCCTCTTCGGCATCCTCCTCGGCAGCGGCATTGCCTATCTCGGAGTTGGCAAGCTCACGCTGGATACCGGGACCGGCAGGCAGACCACGCTCGAGGCGACGGCGGCCAACAACCTCTGGCTCGACAACGCGGCGGGTTATTTCAAGCTTGTGGTCAGCGCCGGCGATAGCCCTCCGGTCGACATCCCGGCAACCGAGGACCCCCGCGAGGCGCTGCAAAAGATCAGCCAGAGCTTGCCGCAAGAAGTCCGCCTGCCCAATCTGAAGCCCTGGGGTCTCAGCTTCCGCGGAGCTCGGCTCGTCGTCGAGGAAGGCCGTCCGGCGGCGGCGCTCGTCTATACAACCGATAATAAGGCGATCGGGTCTTTGGGCCTGATCATCGGGTCGTCGAAACAACCCGATATCTCGCCGACTTTCGACCGGCGTCAGGACGTCAATCTGCTGTATTGGCGGCATCAAGGGCGCGCCTACGCGCTCGTCGGCCAAGCCGATATCGGCTATCTCTGGGGGATCGCTAACGACGTCGCCTGGCAGCTGGATGCAGTCTGACTAGTCGGCGACGAGCCCCGCGGAACCCGACGCTTGGGGAGGGGGGGTTCCGACCGCGATCCCCAGATAGCAAGACGATCCTCGACTGTTTATGATCGAGACACGACGAGGCTGGCGGGGATTACCCGATGCGGCCCCCGAAGAACCGTGAGAAGGGCTTGACGATGGTTGCGATAGAATCGACCCCGGAAATGGCGACTGCGGTCTACGCAACCATTGCGCGCAACCTTGCAGTAGTCCGACGCCGATTGCACCGGCCTCTGACACTAGCCGACAAGATCCTGCTCGGACATCTCGATGATCCGGAAAGCCAGGAGCTCGAGCCGGGCAAGAGCTATCTGCTGACCCGCCCGGACCGCGTCGTGTTCCAGGACGTACTGGGGCAGACCGGTCTGCTCCAGTTCATGCAGACGCGGCGCGATAAGGTCGCCGTGCCGACGACGGTGCATTGCGACCACCTGATCCAGGCGCGGCACGAGGGCGCACAGGATCTACGCGAGTCCCTCGCCGAAAACCAGGAGGTTTACGATTTTCTGCGCTCGGCCGCGGCCAAATACGGCGCTGGCTTTTGGGGGCCGGGCGCCGGGATCATCCACCAGGTCGTGCTCGAGCAATACGCCTTCCCGGGGGAATTGATCATTGGCACCGACTCGCACACGCCCAATGCCGGCGGGCTCGGCGCCTGCGCCGTCGGGGTCGGCGGCGCGGATGCGGTCGAAACGATCGCCGGGCTGCCTTGGGAGGTGCTCTACCCGCGTCACATCGCGGTCTTTCTGACCGGCCAGATGAGCGGGTGGACCGCGCCCAAGGACGTGATCCTCTTTGTCGCCGGAGCGCTGACAGTGTCCGGCGGCACCAATGCCATCGTCGAATACATCGGCCCGGGCGCACGCACGATCAGCGCCACCGGCAAGGCGACGATTACCAACATGGGCGCCGAATTGGGCGCCACGACCTCGATTTTCCCGGCCGACGAGCGTATGGCGAAGTATCTGCGCGCCACCGGCCGCGGCAATCTGGTGCCGGGGATGGAGGCCAACCTCGAATTGCTGCGGCCCGACCCGGAGGTCGAGGCCGACCCGGCGAAATTCTACGACCGTGTCGTTGAGCTCGACCTGTCGAAGCTCGAACCCTACATCGTCGGGCCGCATTCGCCCGATCGCGCGAGGCCGCTCTCGAAGCTCGCTGCCGAGATCAAGGACGCGAAAAATGGCTTCGTCGACGACATCTCGACGGCTCTAATCGGCAGCTGCACCAATTCCTCCTACGAGGATATGAGCCGCGCCGCTGAAGTGGCCGAGCAGGCCAAGGCGCACGGCCTCAAGGTTGCGGTACCGTTCCTGGTGACGCCGGGTTCGGAGCTGGTGCGCGCGACGATCGAGCGGGACGGACAGATGCAATCGCTGCAGGACATCGACGGCACCGTGCTGGCCAACGCCTGCGGCCCGTGCATCGGCCAATGGCGCCGCTCGACCGAGGCATCGGAAAAGCCCAACACGATTGTCACCTCCTACAACCGCAACTTCCCGGCACGCAACGACGGCAAGGCGACGACGATGAACTTCATCGGCAGCCCGGAAATCGTCACCGCGATGGCCTTCGGGGGACATCTGTCGTTCAACCCGTTGATCGACACCTTGACCGGAAGCGACGGCAAGCCGTTCCGCTTCGACCCGCCGAAGCCTGCGCCCGAGGTGCCGGCGCGCGACTTCGACCACGGCCACGCCACTTACATCGCCCCGCCGGAGGACGGCAGCGGCATCGAAATCAAGGTTGACCCGAACAGCGAGCGGCTGCAGGTCATGCAACCCTGGCCGGCCTGGGACGGCAAGGATTTCCTGGACATGCCGGTGCTGATCAAGACCAAGGGCAAGACCACGACTGACCACATTTCGCCGGCCGGGTATTGGCTGCGTTTCCGCGGCCATCTCGACAAGTTCAGCGACAACATGTTCATGGGCGCGATCAACGCCTTCGACGACGAGCCGGGCAAAGGCATCGACGTGCTGAGCGGCGAGAGGAACCAGCCGATCGCCAAGATCGCGCGCCACTATAAGGCGCAGGGGATCAAATGGGTGGCCGTCGGCGACAGCAATTACGGTGAAGGCAGCAGCCGCGAGCATGCGGCCTTGTCCCCGCGCCTACTGGGAGGCGCCGCGGTGATCGCCCGCAGCTTTGCCCGGATACACGAGTCCAATCTAAAAAAGCAGGGCTTGTTGGCACTGACTTTCCAGGACCCGGCTGATTACGACCGCATCCGTGCCGACGACCGCCTGAGCCTCGTCGGATTGGCCGGCATGGCGCCCGGCAAGCCGGTCGAATGCCGTATCAAGCATGGCGACGGAACGAGCGAAACGCTCTACCTCAATCACACCTTCAGCACCTCTCAGCTGGAGTGGTTCCGCAAGGGTTCGGCGCTGAACCTCTTTCACCACTGACGCCGTTGCCGGCGCCCTCCGTCTGGGCGAGCCGCCCCGGCTTGCGCACCGGGGTCACTGCATCACGAATATGTCCAATTTCCGTTCTAGCGAATCGGGGATAAACCGCTTAACGAGTTGCGTGACCCGATGCTCTTCCGACCCGGTCTGATCGCTTGGCCGTCCGCCGGGCTGCCTGACCCGCGGACCCGGCCGCACCGGCGCGATCCGGTCGACTTCGCCGAGGATCCGCGCGCGCGCCAGCACGGCTTCACCCTGCTCGAGCTTCTCGTCGTGCTCGCCATCCTCGGGCTGTTGATCGGGCTTGTGGCGCCCGCGGCACTCCGGCAGCTCGAATCCTCCAAAGAGAAGATCGCGCATCAATCGATCGAGCGGATAGCCGGCGTGCTCGATATCTACAGGCTGGATGTCGGGACCTATCCGACGACGGAGCAAGGTTTGCTGGCCTTGATCGAGCGTCCTTCCGGTGTCACCCGCTGGAATGGCCCCTATCTGAAAGGAGTGACCGTCCCGGAAGACCCGTGGGGCAGACCCTTCATTTACCACAACCCGAGCCAGCGTGCCGGGCATGAATACGATCTCTACTCGCTAGGTCGAACCGGGCAGCCGGGCGGGACCGGCGACGCGGCGACGATCTACAACGAGTAGGCGGCGGAAGTCCGAGGAACGAACGAAACGGGATCTTGCGGCGACATTCACCATCAACTCGCGCCGCAGGAAGATATCTTGATCCGCGCCCTTGCCGCTTTGCAGCATTGCCGCAGGAATCCGCAATAATCCTCCGAATACCCCTTATACACGGCGATCGATAAAATACCCGCGATTGGTGTGACTCTGCCGAGCGGAGGACGCAGATGGCGGAAGACGCCGGTGCACGGACATTGGGGGGATCGCATGCGGAAATCGGAAAGAACATTCGGCTGATCATCGCCAGCCCGGTTCATCTGGTCCGGGATGGCCTGGCCGCCACCTTGCGCCGCCGTGCCGATGTCACCGTGGTCGATGTCATCGACCTGGACCCGCATGGCATCGCGAAAATCGCCGCCGTGCAACCTGATGTCGTGCTCGTCGATTTGGGCCAGACGGATCCCGCCGCAGCAGCGCGGAAAATCACGGCTGTCTGCCTTCGGGCCAGGCTTGTCGCCTTTGCACTCGACGAGACCGACGATCGGGTCTTCGCCTGCGCCGCCGCTGGCTTTTGCGGCTATGCCGCCCGTGAAAGCGGCGCCGACGAGATCCACCGCGCCTTGGTGGACGCGGTGGAAGGCCGCATGCACTGCGCGCCTCATATCGCGGCCGCTATGTTCGCCCGCCTCGCCCGGTTGCAACGGGGGCTCAACCCGCAAGGGCTCCTGCCGGCGCTGTCGTCGCGCGAGAGCGAAATCCTGGCGCTGGTCGAGCAGGGCCGCTCCAACAAAGAGATCGCGCGCCAGCTGGCGATTAGCGCCGCCACGGTCAAACATCACATGCACAACATCCTGCAGAAATTGCAGGTCAGGCGCCGCGGCCAGGCCGTCGCCCGACTGCGTGGGCCGCACGCCGCCTAAGCGTAGCACAGCGCGCACAAGCAAACGGTTCGGTCTAGATCCTTTGGCCGGGATCATTGGAACGGTCATAGACCTTTTGGCCTAGATCAAATGGCCTACTCGCCAGTGCCGAAGATCCAGGCCATTGACTATCCCTTTTGATCCATAGCGTGGCGTTATCCCCCTGCTGATAATGAACGTTGTGCGCATGGCCGTCCGGCCGGCAACCCGCTCGATTTTTTCTACTGGCGTCACGACGATAGCCACGACAACGAATCAGTCTGCCAGATCGGAGGTCAATCATGGAACCACATCGTCCCGTTAATATTGAGCGATACGGGGAGGGGCAGATGGCGCGATCTAACGCTGCGATGACATTCCTGTCATTCTTGATCAGCTTCACTGCTGGTTCCGGCGATGGCAACCGCCGCCCCCCTCACCGATCAAACCTTTGCCTTGCAGAATACTTCGGGCAAGGCGGCGACCGATCTGACCGTGACGTTTGCGCAACCGCTTAAGGGCAATGGACAACCGGTTGGTGGTGCAATTATCGGTAGTGCCCATGTCTTGGACGCTAGCGGCAGTGATACGTCTAACCTGCTGGGCACCGGTGTGACCGGGATGCCGTCAAATTTTGTATTGAAATATCCTACCAATGGCAATGTTATGGTTCCGAATAATGGCTATGCCAAGTTTACGATCCGCAGCGCTATTCCATTGCAAGTTCAGAGAGGCAATAACCGTCAAGCCATCAATCCAAATCTTACTTTTTTTACTCCGGGCATGCTAAAGGCGACGGAGGTTGATCCGAGCCTGGTCTTTAATATCAACCCCAACGGTACTGCTACGGTATTGGCGGGCAATGGCAGCGGGACAGAAGACAGCAACGGCAATCTCACTTCCCCTGGCAGCTATCTGTTTATGACGAATATTAAGATATGGACCGGCCTTACGCAGTTGAATTATGATGCTAACGGTGATTTGATCACCAGCAATCTGGGAACGCCAAACTTTACGGCAAACAATCTCATGCTGGCGCCCGGCGGCGAGAACATCCCGGTCGATACGTTTGCCGATCCCGATCCATATGATTTTTTAACGCTGGTGCTTTATACCGATTCGGTCGGTCCTGACTCCAATATTGCCGATGCCACACCGTTAGGACAGTTCGAATTTGCGACGGAAGTGCCAGAGCCCGCCACGCTGTCGCTTCTCGCCAGCGGGTTGCTTGGTTTTGCGGTAGCTCTCCGCCACAAGAAAGTCAGGTGAGCATGAACTGTCGCGCCCGGATCGGCGCCCTATAGGCGCGGTCGACGCTCTCTTTTGAGAGGGTTGAAAGCGCGCAGCATTTTCACACTTTTCTGCAGGTAATGTGCCTTTGCGCCAAGGTGCGCCATTGGGTCAGTGTCAATTAAGAAGACGGTAGCTCTCGCTTCGACCGCACTTTCTGTGCAACGGTTATCGGACTTTCGCGATCCTCGCTTATAGTGTCCCGACGTCACGATCGACGGGGAACGTTCAGGACGCTGCTGGGAACAACAACAGGCGTCACAGTTAAGGGCCGCTTGAGCAGTGAGGCAGGGCGGCTAACACCCTGACGAACCCATCCACGAAGAGTTGGACGACAGACGAAAACGGGGATTATACCAGTCCACCGGCAATGACAGGTCCGGCTGGTGCGACCGCGACTTTGATGATCTGACGTCACTCGGCTCTCCGTACACGGTGACCCCTTCAACCTGTCGGTCATGACGGTAGACAACATCCTCAACAACCGGGGGGTCTTCACCACGCTGGGAATCGGGCAGTATTTTACAGAGGCAACTTTTGATCCGTTGACTAACTCTGTCAGCGACACCATCGACTTCACCAACCTGCCTGCTGGGCAAGACGACATCCTGGTCGAGTTCTCCCTAGCGCTCGTGCCGGAGCCGGCAACCCGGCTGTTGCTCGGTTCATGTGTTGTCGGATTTGCTTTTGCCAGAAGGAAGCTGACATCGCCTCGAACCACGGTAAACGCACCCCATCTTGGGCGCGGCGGTATCCAGGCCAGCACCTGAACGCGGCAGTAGATCGCCAAGGCCACTGCCCCACAGACGCTCTGTCGAGGCATCCAGCTGCTTTTTTCAAATCTGGTTTGCCAACCAGAACGGTTTTCACCACCTTCCTTCCCAGCAGACCCGCGAACGATGTCTGACCCTGCTTGTCCGCGCGGAACAGCGCTGCGAAGGTTCAAGCCGCCGCCACTCCTCTGCGCGGGTCGTGGAACCGCGCAGCCTCGGTGACGATTCGCTATTTCCGCGGTATCCCTAAGGCAGCCGGAAGGAGGTGCGGGGACGTTCGACCGATGGCGCTCGTAAGACCCCGTGCGTCAGCACCTCGAATCAGCTAGAGTTCGATTGACTGTGCGCCCCGGAAATTTCCGGCCCATAGCTTGGGGAGACAAAAGATATGACGAAGCGGTGGATTGCCTCCGGCGGGATCGCCGCGGGATTGGTCTTGGTGCTGGCGGCCTGCACGAACCCCTATGACCCTGGGTAGCGCGCGGTCGGCGGCGGGCTGCTCGGCGCTATCGGCGGGGCGACGGGCGCCGTGACCGGTGCGGCCACGACACCACCGCCACCCCCGCCGCCCGGCGCCTATTACGGACCGCCCGGCGGCTACGGGCAACCGGCGCCGGGTTACGGTTACCCGCCCTCCGCCTACGGGCAACCCGCGCCCGGTGATGGCTACCCGCCCTCGGGCTATGCGCAACCAGCACCGGGCTACGGGTATCCACCGGGGCCGCCCCCGTCCTACTGAACCGAGCCGCTCAGCTCTCTGGCGGCGGTGCCTTGATCTCCTCTGCGAGGCGCTGCACAAAGGGCTGCTGCGCGGTGGGGTTCGTGGGGATCGAGGCCTCGATGATACGCGGCGCCCCCGGCCTGGCGTCCGGGACCACACCGGCCGGGACCCGGCGCGAACTAAACGGCGGGCTCGCCCCACAGGCGTCGCCTGATGTTTTGACCACCGCCTTGGGCTTGGTTCCGTTACCGGAGCTCGAGTAATACGTCGTCCTGGTGCAGCTGCCGATGTTGGAGGTCACCGAGGTGACGACGACACCGGAGACCTGGCCCGGTCCGAGCTGCGGCATGACGGCCTCGATTGCCGGGCTTGGCCCGACCAGCCAGATCGGCGCATCGGCGAGCGCTTGTGCAGAGGCAAGGAGGCGCTCAAGCGCTGCTTCCTGGTCGGCAATCAGTCGAGTGTTCCAGGACGGGGGCGGCATCACGACGTCGAAGCCCTGCGCTGACCAGAGCGCAGGATCGCGTGGTAGAAAATCGTCACGGCCAAGCGCGTTCACCCC
>JAFAHQ010000149.1 GCA_019237135.1 Alphaproteobacteria bacterium | reverse complement strand
GGCGACGACCGCCGAGCGCCTCGCCAAAACGATCTCGATCCACCGCATCGAGCTGACCGACGACTGGGCAGTTCGCAAGCTGACGATCTGTGTACGCCGTCAGGCTGATCTGCCGGTCTACGCGCGCGAGCTCGTGCAGCATCTGGCCGAGCCTGCTTCGGCCGATTAAGGGCCGTAGTGCCGGCAGCCTTCAGTTTTGCGCGAGGTACGTCTCGGCACTATTCGACGACGCCTTTGTTGCTCAAATGAAGGTGGGCGAACTGGCCGTAGCTTTGCTTCAGGTCGAGTTTGATGGCGCCGGTGGCTCTGCTCGTGCCGCTGCCTATCTCGGCGATGCGGAATTCAAAGCCGTCCGGCAAGTCAATCCGCGCGCGATGTTCGGCTCCGGTGACCGGATTGCGGATCGGTTCGCCGAACGCTTCCAGCAGTCCGGGGATCTCCAAACGGGCGCGCCTCGCTTCGACGTCGACCTGAAAATCGATCGGCACGAAGAGGGGCTCCAGCTTGTTCGGCGACATTGCCGAGAACACCCACCACATGGTGGCCATTTCCTCGGTCTCTTCGCCCGACATGATCTTGACGAGCGCGTCGCGCTGGCGCGGATCAGCCTTCTCCTCGACCACCAGTTGGATGGTGCCGTTGCCCTCGTGGACGGGCCCGGGAAAATGAATAAAGAATGCGCAATTGAGGCCGTCGAGCCGAACGTCGCCGAAATGCCCCTCGTGGATTTTCCATGCGGCTGCGGCTTCGCAGAAGCCGTGGGTCGGCAAAGCGTTGAATTGACAGGGACAGCCGTAAGAGCAATTGCAGTTCGCAAACTCATCGGCGCGGACGCGCCATTCGACCATGGCCATGGTCTGCCTCCTTGTCAGCCGAAAGTGCCCGGGCGTTGTTTTTCACCCGGTTGCGGCGCAACGATCATAAGCATCGTCGGGAATATTTTCCGCCGCGGAGAATGCTGAGTAATTGCTATGTATTGTCCCAGGGTCAACCCGGACGGGCAGGATAAAGGGCTAGAACCGCGTTCGCCAGGGCCCGCGCGCGCCCTTCGATCATAGCGGCAAGGCTGCCCTGCTTGCTGCCGAAGATTGCATGGATGTCGTCGGGGTAAGGAAGACCGGCGACAGCCCCGCCGAGCGGCAGGCCGCCAACGTCGCGCTTCAGGAGCTGTGCGGCTTTGTCGACAGACTGATCGCCGAGGACGAGCCGGTGCTCAATACGATGCGCTTCCGCAAGGGCGTGCTGGTCGGCTCGGATCGCCACCTCGCCCGGTATTTCAAATATGTCGAGGAGTTCCCGCGCGGCGCGCCGCCCTCCGAGTGACCGGCCCCTCACCCACCCTCGCAAAGGTGAGGGGCCCTTCAGCCGCCTTCAGGGCGAGGCGTGGCCCATGAAGATCTGCGGGATCGGTTGACCCCAAGGTCCGCCGGTGCCCTCGCCACGTTCCATTCTGTTGGGCGGGGTATGGGCGTTGAGCACATCGGTGTCAGCCCAGTGCTCGTGCACGCGGCCCCACGGGTCGGCCCAGTAATCGAACAGCTGGCTGCCGATCAGATGGCGGCCGATGCCCCACATGTGCTGGTAGCCCTTACCCACCAGATGCTCGTGGCCGACCATCACGTCGTCGATATCGGCGGCCTCGTAGGACAGGTGATTGAGGCCGCTCTTGTCGCCGCGAATGCAGAAGAAGGCGTGGTGGTCGACATAGCCGTCGCCGCGGTCGAGGCGATTGAACGAGCCGACGACGTTGCTCTTCTCGCCGGCGTAGAATTCATCCGAGCAGCGGAAGCCGAGCATCTCGCGGTACCAACCGAGGGTCTTGTCAAAATTCTTCGACATCACGACGAAATGGCCGAACCGCTTGATGTGCGAGGGGCCCCGCTGAATGCGGAAGAGTTCGCCCCTGCGGCGATATTTGTCGTTACCGGAATTGACCGCCGGGCGCGGCACCTCGATCGGATCGAGAAGCGCCATGCCGTGCACGACCTCGACCTGGTAGCCGTCGGGATCGGTCAGGCGTACGCGCTTGCCGCCGCCGGGCTCATCGATGTCCTCGATCTTCGACGCCCCCTCGACCCGCGACATTCTTTCGAGGTCCTCGTAGCTCGCGGCGTGCACCGCGATGCCGACGTAGCGCGGCTCGCCCAATTCGGTGACATGGAT
>JAFAHQ010000023.1 GCA_019237135.1 Alphaproteobacteria bacterium | reverse complement strand
CCGAACCTGGCGATCGAACGCGGCGTTGCGGACCGGCTTGGTTTACAGCGCCTGGTGCTCCCCGCCCGAAGCATCCGCGCCGTCGACAAGGCGCGGATGATTCACAACGCTGCGACACCGCACATCGAGATTGATCCGGAGACCTATGAGGTGCGGGCTGACGGCGTGCACCTGATCTGCGAGCCGGCGACAGTGCTGCCGTTGGCGCAGCGCTATTTTTTATACTGAGCCGAGGGATGCGCCGGGCCATCGCTGTCCATCTCCGCGGCCGGTGGCCGGAGGACCGGATGGTCGATACGGTAACCCTCGCTTATCTCGACCGGCACCGCCGCCGCATCCGCCTCGTCAGTGATTCGGGCGCAGCCTTTCTCCTCGACCTGCCCCACGCCCAGCATTTCACGGAGGGCGATGGATTGGAACTCGACACCGGCGGCTATCTTCGGGTGTGCGCTGCGGCGGAGTCGGTTCTCGAGATCGAGGCCGCCGATCGAGCGAGCCTGTTGCGGATCGCCTGGCACCTCGGCAACCGGCATCTGCCGTTGCAGGTCGTCGGCGATCAGCTGCGGATTCGCGAAGATCACGTAATCGCCGAGATGGTATCGGGGCTCGGCGGCCGCACCTCCCGGCTGGAGGCGCCCTTCGATCCCGAGATCGGCGCCTATGTCGGGACTGCTCACCGTCATGAGCATGATTGAGGAGGGGAGGGGCTTCAATGCCGCCCTTTATCGCCTGCTCGCTTGGTTCTCGCCGATGTTTCCGATCGGCGCCTTCAGCTATTCACACGGTCTCGAAACCGCTGCTGAGAGCGGCGGAGTGCATGATTGGGACACCTTGCAGGGATGGATCGCGGCGGTCCTCACCCATGGCGCTGGCCGGATGGATGCGGATACGCTGCGCGATGCGCATCGGGCCGCATCGGCGCAGGATCTCGAAGCATTGACTGCCGCCAATCGGCGCGGACTTGCCTTCCGCGCCACCTCGGAAATGGCGCTCGAGGCCGCCGCGCAAGGCGAAGCTTTTCTTGCAACTTGCCACGCTGCCTGGCGCGACCACGTTCTCGAGCGGTGGGGCGCAATGCTGGGTGCAGCCGGTGAAAGGGTGTGTCATGCGGCGGTCGTCGGAGCCGCGACGGCGCGCGCCGACATTCCTCTCGGCTGCGCGATGACCGCCTATTTGCACGCTATGGCGGCTAATCTGGTATCGGCCGGGCTGCGTCTCGGCATCGTTGGCCAGACCGATGGGCAGCGCATTCTCGCCGCGCTTGAGCCGGTCATCGCCAGCGCCATGGCCGGTGCGGTTGCCCGCGACCCATCAGCCTTCGGCGGTACGGCGGTCGCGGTCGACCTGGCTTCGATGGCGCACGAAACCCAATACACGAGGCTCTTTCGCTCATGAGCAACCCGTTGCGGGTCGGGATCGGCGGCCCGGTCGGTTCCGGCAAGACCGCGTTGATGGATTGGCTGTGCAAAAGCATGCGCGAGCGTTGGGAGATCGCAGCGATCACCAACGACATCTATACGCGCGAGGACGCCGAATTCTTGACGAAGAGCGGCGCACTGTTGCCCGAGCGGATCCGCGGGGTTGAAACCGGCGGATGCCCGCACACCGCGATCCGCGAGGACGCCTCGATCAACCTCGCTGCCGTGGCCGAGTTGATCCGGCTGTTCCCGCATCTCGACCTGGTGCTGATCGAATCGGGCGGCGACAACCTCGCCGCCACCTTTTCGCCCGAACTCGCCGATCTGACGATCTACGTGATCGATGTCGCGGCAGGCGACAAGATCCCGCGCAAGGGCGGACCCGGCATTACCCGCTCGGACCTTCTCCTGATAAACAAGGTCGATCTGGCGCCGCTGGTCGGCGCCAGCCTCGAGATCATGCGGCGCGACACACAGCGCATGCGCGGCGAGCGGCCCTTTGTATTCACCAATCTGAAGACCGGCGAAGGGCTCGACCGGATCGTCGATTTCCTCGTCGCACAAGGCGGGCTTTGAGCGGCTGTGCACTGCGCAGAGACAAAAAACGCCCCCGAAGAGTTCGGGGGCGTTTTGATTTAACAGGCCAGATCGCTTAGGCGGCTATCTTTTCCACCACCTCAGGCTGGCCGGTGCCGATAGCAATCTTGCGCGGCTTGGCTTCCTCGGGCACCTCGTGCACGAGATCAACATGCAGCATGCCGTTGACCAGGCTCGCACCGACGACCTTGATATGGTCGGCGAGGCTGAAGCGCCGCTCAAACGTCCGCCGGGCAATACCGCGGTGCAGATAGCGGCCGTTCTCATCTTCCTTTTTCGCCTTGCCGGTCACGAGGAGCGAGTTCTCGTGCACAGTGACATCGATCTCGTCAGGCGAAAACCCGGCCACAGCCATCGTCAACCGATAAGCGTCTTCACCGGTCTTTTCGATGTTGTAGGGCGGGTAGGCGAGAGCAGCGCTGTCCACGCGGGCAGCCGCATCGACCAAGCGCGTCAGACGATCAAAGCCGATCGTCGACCGGAACAGCGGAGAGAAATCGAAACGATCCATGACCACATCCTCCTTTGAGCAATATGGATCTGGCACCCGCTGTAGTAGCCAAGTGCCGGTTTCAACATGTGCAGCCCCAAGATGGCGACCGCACGACATCTAGATGGTGAGTGTTAAGTCAGGGTCAAGGGGTAGGTCGAGCAACCTCCCTCAGGACTTGATGCCGAACCCCTGGAAGCGCTTGTTGAAGCGGGCGAGCTGGCCGCCGGTGTCAACTAGCCGCTGCTGCCCTCCTGTCCACGCCGGATGCGACCTCGGGTCGATGTCGAGACGCAATGTGTCGCCGGCCTTACCGTAGGTCGAACGTGTTTTGTAGGAGGTGCCGTCGGTCATCACGATCGTGATCTCGTGATAGTCCGGGTGAATGCCTTTTTTCATCGTGCTGCCCTCAAAGCGGGCGCGCTTATAGCAACGCGCCGCGCCTCGCGCAATTCGCGTCATTCCTCCGAAACGAGGTAATCCATTGCTGCCTGCACCCCGCCGCGGCCGTGCGGCACGCCGGTCAGCTCCAGCGCCATCTCGACAGCAGCGATGGCGCCGAGGATCATTGGCTCGTTCAAATCGCCGAGATGGCCGATGCGGATGATCCGGCCGCGCAATCGATCGAGCCCGCCGCCGAGCGAGACGTTGAGCTTGTCGAGGCAGACCTGTCGCGTCTTATCGGCATCGTAGCCTTCGGGCAACTGCACAGCGGTAATCGAGTCGGATTGGGCGCGCCGGTCGATTGCATAGATCTCCGGCCCGTCGTTCTGCCGCCAGGCGCGAACTGCGCGGCGCGTTGCCTCGGCGAGGCGATGGTGCCGTGCGAAAACCTCGTCAAGGCCCTCCTCCTCGAGCATGCGAAGCGCCTCTTGCAGCCCGTAAAAGAAGTGCACTGGTGCGGTGCCGTTCCACACCGATTGTGAGGTTCCGCCGAGCAACCGCCGCCAATCCCAATAGACGCGTGGGAGCTTCGCTTCGGCAGTGGCCCCGATCGCGCGGGCGCTTATTCCGGTAAACGCCATGCCGGTCGGCAACATCAGGCCCTTTTGCGAGCCGGCGACGACGACATCCACCCCCCATTCGTCCATGCGAAAGTCCATCGACGCCAAGGATGAGATCGTATCGACGAGAAACAGCGCGGGGTGCCGGGCGGCATCGATCGCGCGGCGCAATGCGGCGATGTCGTTGACGACGCCGGTCGAGGTCTCGTTGTGCACGACCAGCACCGCCTTGATCGAGTGCGCACGGTCATCGCGCAGCCGGCTCTCCAACTTGGCTGGGTCCGCGGCGGTCCGCCAGTCGTTCGGGAGCGTTTCGACTTCGAGCCCGAAAGATTCGCCCCGCATGCCCCAGTTGAGCGAGAAAAAGCCGCTCTCGACGACGAGCAGCTTGTCGCCGGGCGAGAACAGGTTCACGAGCGCGGCTTCCCACGCACCGTGGCCGGATGCGGCATAAGCAAGGATCGTCTGCTCAGTCTTGAACACCCGCTTGAGCCCGGCAAAGCACTCTTCGGCGATGGCCCGGAATTGGGCGCCATTAAAGTCGATCGCCCCCCGATCCATTGCCCGCAATACGCGGTCCGGGATGTTCGTCGGACCAGGATTAATAAAGAAATGGGATCCGCGACTAACCGCCATGCGTCTTCTCCAGTTTCATCCTTTTCTATGCCAGCGGGCGTCCGACCCGCGTCCCGCCCGCTTCCGCCGGGCTAGCGCGAAAGATAATCGGGTGATCAAGAGATGTCTCGCTGCGCGGTCCGAAAATGGAAAAGACAGGGTGACACCCTGCCTTTTCCGGCGGCGTTCGAAACTCCCTAAACTCGGGCGCTGTACTCGTCCGCGCGATATCTTGAGATCGTGATCTTACGCGTCCGCGGATCCGCGGTCACGCAAATTTTAACCATTAGTCGAATCACCGCGGGCGGCCTCGATGGACAGGCTCCCGTGTCTTGCCTAGAGTGCGCCCGACCCCGGGATTAGATTCGATGCGGCTTTCCGAATATTTTCTGCCTCTGCTGCGCGAAAACCCGAGCGAGGCGCAGGTCGTCTCGCACCGGCTGATGCTGCGCGCCGGGATGATTCGCCAATCGAGTGCTGGCATCTATTCCTGGCTGCCGCTAGGCCTTCGCGTCTTGAAGAAGGTCGAGCGGATCGTGCGCGAGGAGCAGGACCGCGCCGGCGCTCTCGAGATTCTGATGCCGACAATCCAGCCGGCTGAGCTGTGGCGGGAGAGCGGCCGTTACGACGACTACGGCAGGGAGATGCTGCGCATTCGCGACCGGCACGATCGCGAGATGTTGTACGGGCCGACCAACGAAGAGCAGGTCACCGAGATCGTCCGCGCCTCGATCAAGAGCTATCGCGATCTGCCGAAGCTGCTCTACCACATCCAGTGGAAATTCCGCGACGAGGTGCGGCCGCGCTTCGGCGTGATGCGCGGGCGCGAATTCCTGATGAAGGACGCCTACAGCTTCGATCTGGATTTCGCTGGAGGGCGGCATTCCTACAACAAGATGTTCGTTGCCTATCTGCGGACCTTCGCCCGCATGGGACTGAAGGCGATCCCGATGCGGGCCGAAACCGGACCGATCGGCGGCGATCTCAGCCACGAATTCATCATTCTGGCCGATACCGGCGAAAGCGGTGTCCATGTCCACGCAGATTTCATCGACACCGACTGGCGGGAGTTCGACAGCGTGGGCTGGGAACCGCCGGCGCTCCAAGAGATCGTCGATCACTACACCAGCATCTACGCCGCGACCGACGAAGTTCATGATACCGAGGCGGCCGCGAAATACGGTGAGAAGATTCTGAGCAGACGCGGAATCGAGGTCGGCCAGATCTTCTATTTCGGGGACAAGTACTCGCGGCCAATGGGTGCGCTGGCGATCGGGCCCGACGGCGAGGCGGTGGCGCTGGAGATGGGGTCCTACGGGATCGGCGTGTCGCGCCTCGTCGGCGCCCTGATCGAGGCGAACCACGACGACACCGGTATCATCTGGCCGGAGAGCGTCGCCCCGTTCCGCGTCGGCCTGATCAACCTGCGTCCGGGCGACGCGCGCTGCCGCAAAGCCGCTGATGGTCTCTATGCCAAGCTACTCGGCGCCGGGGTCGAGGTGCTCTATGACGATCGCGACGAATCGCCCGGCGCGAAATTCGCCGCCATGGACCTGATCGGGCTGCCCGACCAGCTCGTCATCGGGCCGCGCGGGTTGGCCGGCGGTACGGTCGAGATCAAACATCGCCGCTCGGGTGAGCGGAGGGATGTGTCGATCGAAATGGCGCTCAGTCAGCTGACGGAGCCTTCGCTCCGTCCCCACCCCTTCCCTCCTTCGCGTGCGGGGGAGGGAAGGAAGGGGGCCGAGAGAGGACAGGAGGAGAGCGGGGTCAGCGGGAGGTGAGACGCAGCGGCCGACCCCGGTCGCCCGTGATCTTCAACGCGTTCGAGCGGATGGTGGCGCTCCGCTATTTGCGGGCGCGGCGGCAGGAAGGGTTCGTCTCGGTCATTGCAATCTTCTCGCTGCTCGGCATCGCGCTGGGCGTCGCCACCCTGATCATCGTCATGGCGGTGATGAACGGGTTTCGAACCGATTTGATCGGACGCATCCTCGGCCTCAACGGTCATCTGGCGGTCTATGGCGAGGGGCCATCGCTCACCGATTTCGAGACGCTTGCCGCGACGGTGCGGCGCGTCCCGGGCGTGGTCAGCGCCACACCGCTTGTCGAAGGCCAGGTCATGGCGACGACGCCGTCCGGGGCCGCCGGCGCGCTGGTGCGCGGAATAAGCCCTACCGACCTCCGCCAGCGAGCCTTGATCGCGGAGCATATCGTTGCCGGATCGCTCGACGATTTCGGCGATGACGGAGTGCTGGTCGGCGATCGGCTGGCGCGGCGGCTCGGGGTAACTGTGGGCGGTGCGGTGACGGTGATCTCACCTGAAGGGACGGCGACCGCCTTCGGCACGATGCCGCGCGTCAAGACATATCAGGTCGTCGGGCTGTTCGACGTCGGCTATTACGAATACGACAACAGCTTCATCTACGTGCCGCTCGATGCGGCGCAACTGTTCTTCCGGCTGCCCGACGCGGTCAGCTATCTCGAAGTCTTTGTCGGCAGCGCCGACCAGTCGACACGCGAGGCGCGGTTGATTGCCGCGGCACTCGGCGGCCATGTCCGCATCCTCGACTGGCAGCGGGCCAATTCCGGCATCGTCAACGTCGTCGAGATCGAGCGGAACGTGATGTTCCTGATCCTGACGCTGATCATCGTCGTCGCCGCCTTCAACATCATCTCCAGCATGATCATGATGGTCAAAGACAAGGGACGGGATATTGCGATCCTGCGCACGATGGGTGCGTCGCGCGCCGCAATTCTGCGAATATTCATGCTGAGTGGCGCCAGCATCGGCGTCGTCGGCACGCTTGTGGGTTTCGTGCTTGGGATCGTCATCACCCGCAACCTCGAGGCGATCCGCGAATTCTTGCAGAATATGCTGCACGTCGAGTTGTTCTCGGCCGAGTTCTATTTCTTCACCCGGATCCCGGCGCGTATTGATTCGGGCGAAGTTGCCGCTGTTGTTTTCATGGCGCTTGCTCTGTCTTTTCTTGCTACGCTCTATCCGTCCTGGCGCGCGGCGCGGCTCGACCCGGTCGAGGCACTGCGCTACGAGTGAGCTCGGAACTGCCATCGTCGGTGCTTGAGCTGCGCGGGGTCCGGCGCATCTTCAGGCAGGCCACAGCCGAGCTCGTGGTTTTGAACGGGATCGACCTTGTCTTGCGGTCGGGCGAGATTGTGGCGCTGGTCGGTCCGTCCGGCGCCGGGAAGTCGACAATGCTGCACATTGCCGGCCTGTTGGAGCGTCCGGATGGCGGGGCGGTGCTGATAGACGGCCAGGATTGCGCACGCCTTAACGACGAGCGGCGGACATTGCTGCGCCGCTCGGAAATCGGCTTTGTCTACCAGTTCCACCATCTGCTGCCGGAATTCTCGGCGCTCGAAAACGTCATGCTGCCGCAGATGATCGCCGCGGTGCCGCGCTGGCAGGCGCGGGAGAAGGCGGCTAGGCTCCTCGGGCGGGTCGGCCTTGCGCCGCGGGCCGGGCATCGCCCGGCGCGCCTCTCGGGCGGCGAGCAGCAGCGCGTCGCGATCGCCCGCGCGCTCGCCAACGACCCCAGGATCCTGCTCGGCGACGAACCGACAGGTAACCTCGACCACGCGACCGGTGAGAGTGTGTTGGAGACACTCCTCGACCTGGTCCGCGATACCGGTCTCTCGGCACTGATCGCGACGCACAATCTCGATCTCGCCCGCCGCCTCGACCGAATCGTCGCGCTCACAGACGGGCGGCTGAGGACCCTCGCCTGAGCGCGATTCGGCGTCCGCGCGATCGAAGACGGAGCGGGTCAAGCCCAGCGAGACCACAAAGTGGAGGTATCACCACCACGGCTGAAATCCGCAGCAGCTCGTGCGATGGTGCGGACATGACGCTAGCCGACTTTGTCCATCTCCGGGTCCACACCGCTTATTCCCTGTCGGCCGGGGCGATCCCGATCAAGCAGCTGGTCGCGATGTGCCAGGCCGAGCGCATGCCTGCGGTGGCTGTCACCGATACCGGCAATCTGTTCGGCGCTCTTGAAGTCGCGACCACGTGCGCCGCGGCGGGGATTCAGCCGATCATCGGCTGCGAGACCGCCCTTGAGCGCAACGGCGGATCCGAGGGAAGCAGGCCGGAGCGCCGCCTTTCCGAACCGGATCGGATCGTGCTGTTGGCGCAGAACGAGGCGGGCTATCGCAACCTTCTGGAACTCGTTAGCCGATCCTATCTCGCAGGTGAGGCGCCGACCGAGCCGATGATCACCCATGCGGACCTCGCGCGAGCCAGTGAGGGGCTCCTCTGCCTTACCGGTGGGCCGCGAGGTCCGGTTGGCCGGCTTCTGGCAGAGGGCCAGTCAGAAGCCGCTGAGGTCGTCCTGACCCAGCTGGCGGGTCTATTTCCGAATCGGCTTTATGTCGAACTGATGCGCCACGGGACGCCGGAAGAGGCCAGGACCGAAGCGGGCCTCGTGGAGCTGGCCTACCGTCACGACTTACCGCTTGCTGCGACCAACGATGCCTATTTTCCCGATCGCGATTTTTACGAGGCGCATGACGCGTTGCTCTGTGTGGCTGCAACCACAGTGGTCGCCGACCAGGAACGCACCCGGCTAACGCCACACCATTTCTTCCGATCGGCCGCGGAGATGCGGGAACTCTTCGCCGATCTGCCGGAGGCGTGTGACAACACCCTCGTCATCGCCCGTCGCTGCTCGTTCATCCCGCAGCCGCGTCAACCGATCCTGCCGGCCTTTCCGACTGTCGACGGAGTCGACGACGAAACGGCTTTGCGTCGCGCGTCGCGGGTCGGGTTGGAAGAACGGCTCATTCGCGGCGCGATCGACGGCGAGGCTGCGCCGCCTTATCACGAGCGCCTCGAATTCGAGCTGGACACGATCGTCCGGATGGGATTTGCCGGATATTTCCTGATTGTCTCCGACATTATCCAATGGGCGAAGCGGCAGGGGATACCGGTCGGTCCCGGGCGCGGGTCGGGAGCAGGCTCGGTCGTCGCCTGGGCCCTGACGATCACCGATCTCGATCCGCTCCGGTTCGGCCTGCTGTTCGAGCGGTTTCTCAACCCCGAGCGGGTGTCGATGCCGGATTTCGACATCGATTTCTGCCAGGACCGGCGCGACGAGGTGATCCGTTACGTTCAGCAGAAATACGGGCGCGACCGCGTGGCACAGATCATCACCTTCGGCAAGTTGCAAGCCCGCGCCGTGCTGCGCGATGTCGGACGGGTGCTCGGGGTGCCCTATGGGCAAGTGGACCGGCTGTGCAAACTTGTGCCGAACAATCCGGCGCACCCGGTCACGCTCGAACAGGCGATCGCCGGCGAGCCGGCACTCCAGCAGCTGCGCGACGCGGACGAGACCGTGGCCCGGCTGATGACGATCGCGCTGAAGCTCGAAGGGCTCTATCGGCATGCCTCAACCCATGCCGCCGGCGTGGTGATCGGCGACCGACCGCTCACGAAACTCGTCCCGCTTTACCGCGATCCGCGCTCCGACATCCCGGTCACCCAATTCAATATGAAGTGGGTCGAACTCGCCGGGCTGGTGAAGTTCGACTTTCTCGGGCTCAAGACCCTGACGGTGCTCGCCCGTGCTCGCGATCTCCTTGCCGCCCGGGGGGTTATGCTCGACCTGGGGAGCCTGCCGCTCGACGATCGCGGGGCGTACGAGCTGCTGGCGCGCGGCGAAACGGTTGGTGTTTTCCAGCTCGAAGGTGCCGGCGTCCGCGACATGCTCAGGAAGCTCCGGCCCGATTGCTTTGAAGACATCATCGCGGTTGTCTCGCTCTACCGTCCGGGGCCGATGGAGAACATTCCGCGCTACATTGCGGTCAAGCACGGCGAGGAGGCGGCCGACTATCTGCATCCCGCGCTCGAAGAGATCCTGAAGGAAACCCACGGGATCATGATCTACCAGGAGCAGGTCATGCAGATCGCCCAGCTGCTGGCCGGCTACAGCCTCGGCAGCGCCGATCTGTTGCGCCGCGCGATGGGCAAGAAAATTCCGGCCGAGATGGAGGCGCAACGCCAGTTGTTCATCGAAGGTGCCGTCGGGCGCGGCGTCGATCCCGGGCTCGCCGATCACATCTTCGACCAGATGGCAAAGTTCGCCGGCTACGGCTTCAACAAGTCGCATGCCGCCGCGTACGCACTCGTCGCCTATCAGACAGCCTATCTGAAGGCCAACTACCCGGTAGAGTTCCTCGCCGCGCTGATGACCTTGGACCTCGGCAACACCGATAAGCTCAACGTCTTCCGGCAAGAATTGGACCGGCTCGATATTCGGCTGCTGCCGCCGGACATCAACCGGTCCGAGGTCACGTTCGCGGTCGAACCCGATCCGCAGACCGGGAAACCCGCCATTCGCTATGCGCTCGCTGCGGTCAAGGGAGTGGGCGGACAGGCGATGAGCGATCTCGTCGCCGAACGTGACGCTCATGGCCGCTTGAAGGATCTCTTTGATTTCGCCCGCCGTCTCGACGCCAAGAGCTTCAACCGCCGGCAATTCGAAAGCCTCGCCAAGGCCGGCGCGTTCGACGGTCTGAACGCCAACCGGGCGCAGACCCTTGCCGCGGCCGAACAGCTCTTACGCCAAGCAAGCCTGGCGGCTGAGGAACGCGAGAGCCGCCAGGAGAGCCTTTTCGGCACGCTCGATCCGAGCTTTGCGCCGTGCCCGGCTTTGCCGCTGGTGGCCGACTGGCCGCCCGTGGAAAAGCTGCAGCACGAGTTTGCTGCGATCGGCTTTTACCTGTCGAGCCATCCGCTCGATCCCTACGGCAAGAGCCTCGAACGCGCCGGCGTTATCCGCTTCGCCGAGTTGCCGACGGTGCTGGCGGCGAATAACGCGGCTCGCTTTAAGCTGGCCGGCATCGTTGTCGGCAAGAAGGAGCGCACTTCGGCGCGCGGCAACCGGTTCGCCTTTGTCCAGATGTCCGATCCAAGCGGACTTTTCGAGGTGACCCTGTTTTCCGAGATGCTGAGCGAAGTCCGCGGATTGCTCGATTCGGGTCAGCCGCTTGTCGTCACCGTCGATGTGCGCAACGGGGAAGAGAGCCTGCGCCTGATCGCACAGAAGGTCGAGCCGCTCGATGTGGTCATCGCTGATGCCGCAGCCGGGCTGAGGGTGTTCCTCGGCGAAGCGCGCGCGCTCTCCAACCTCAAGAGTGTGATCACTCGCGAGGCCGGCGGCCGTGGCCGGGTCACCGTGGTTCTCGACCTGCCTTCGCGCGAGGTCGAAATCGCGATCCCTGGTGGCTTCAGGGTCGACCCGAGGATGCGCGCCGCCGTCAAGTCGCTCCCTGGCATCATCGACGTCCACGATATCTGAGCGGGGATGTCCGCGGCAAAAACAACGAACATCGCCGGTCGGTCCCGAAAAGGACGTAGTGCCCCGGCAGGATCGAGGCTTATCTCAACAGCTTAGGGCGCAAATTCCGACCTGCCGGATCAACGAATTCGTACCTCAGGATCAACCGAATCTGCACACCCCTGAGGGAGCGAAAACAACGAAAGCTCGTGCCGTCGCTACGCGTTGATCGACGCCAGCTCCTCGATGCGCAAGCCGGCGCGGACGCGGGCGACCAGCTCGTCAGGCTCGTACACCACCCCGACAGGGTTCTTGTCGGTCTTGGAGCGCCCGCGCATATAGGCCTTGCCCGCCACGTCGGTGGCAAAATTGTCGATCAGCAGCTCGACTTGGTTGTTGTCGGGATCGTGGTAGTACATCGACGTCGTGACGCCATGGTTCACGCAGCGGTTCGGGTGGATGCCCAGCTCCTTGAGCCGAAGATAATTCTGGGTCAAGTCATCGAGGCTGCCAAAGGTGAACGCGACGTGGTTCAGGCCCGCCGCATTGGGCTGCCGCTCCGTGAGCGGCCCGGGGTCGAGAAAGGCCACCCGGTGGTGCTCATTGTCATAGCTAATGAACGAGATGCGCTCGGCTTCGTAAAGAATTTCGGCTCCGAGCACCGTGCAGTACCAATCGATCATCTCGCGACGGCGATTGGTCTGCAGCACGATGTGCGACAGCTTTTTTGGTGACGCCATGACTGCCTCCTGATCCACCCAGAATCCTAGCGGAATGGGTGCACGGAGCGTCGGGCAAGTCAAGGTTGTTCGGGTTCAATCGTCGCGCAAGCGCAGCACGGCGCGGCCGGCGAGCCGCCGGTCGCGCACCGCGGCGAGCGCCTCTCCCGCCTGGTCGAGCGGGAAGACCTGGGCCGTCGCGGGTGTGATCGCGCCTTGATCGTAGAGCTCGAAGATTTCAGCAAAGCAAGCCGCCATTTGCGCCGGGCGCCGCTTGCGGTAGTCGCTGACCTGCAACCCGCTGACCTCGATGTTCTTGAGCAAGAGGTAATTGGTCTTGACCATCGGGATCTGTCCCGCGGCGAAGCCGATCACGACCAGCCGGCCGGCCCAGGCGAGCGCCCGCAACGCGGCGCCGAAAACGTCGCCGCCAAGCGGATCGAGGATGACATCGGCACCTTGTCCGTCGGTCGCCGCCCAGACCTGTTCGCGCAAGGTGTCGCGCAGGTTTTCGGGTGATAAGTCGATCACCACGTCGGCACCCGCGCCAAGCGCCGTCGCAGCCCTCTCCGGCCGCGCGATGCCGGCAAGCACGCGTGCACCGATGGCGCGGGCGAGCTGCACGGAAGCGTGGCCCACGCCACCCGAAGCGCCGAGCACCAGCACCGTCTCACCGGGTACGAGCCGCGCCCGTTCGCGCAAGGCGAACCAGGCGGTGTCGTAGACCAGGCTCAGCGACGCAGCCTCTACAAAGGACATCCGCGGCGGCAGGCGATAGCACTGGTCGGCGCGGAGCGCGACCGCCTCGGCATAACCGCCCTCTTCGGCCATCGCCAGCACGCGGTCGCCGATAGACGGCGCGGTTAACCCCGGTCCCAGCGCCGTCACCACGCCGACCGGCCCCTTGCCGGGAATAAACGGGCGCGCCGGGAGCGACTGGTAGGTGCCGCTCACTACCAAGAGGTCGACATAATTGACCGGGGCCATATTCACCTCGACCAACACCTCTCCGGGCCCCGGCTGTGGTGCCGGCATCTCGCCCAGGCGCAGCCGCTCGGGCGGGCCGAATTCATCGACGACGATCGCGCGCATCGAGTCAGCGCGGCGACGGTGAACGAAAGCGAGCGGGCACGGGCCGCTCGCTGCCTTGCTCGACCCTGCGCACCAGCTCGTGCTTGATTACCTTGCCGCTGGCGGTTAGCGGCATTTCCCCAAGCGGCAGGATGAATTCCGGCATGTCGTATTTCGACAGGCCTGCCATATCGAGATGCAGAAGGATCGCCTCGGGTTCGACTTGCATGTTCTCGCGAGCCACGACGGCCAGGCAGACGCGCTGGCCGAGCCGCGGGTCAGGGACCGGGAAAGCCGCCGCCTTCTCGATAGCGGCGTGACGCATTGCCAGCGTCTCGATGCGCGCCGGATAGATGTTGCGGCCTCCGCGGATGATAATGTCCTTTTGGCGGCCGACGACCCGTAGGTAGCCTTGGTCGTCCATCCAACCCAGATCCCCGGTCATGAACCAGCCGCGCGCATTGAACGCGGCCTCGGTGGCCCCTTGGTCGTCGAAATAGCCGAGCATCAGGCTGGCGCCGCGGGCGCCGATCTGACCAATCTCGCCGCACGCCGCTTCCACCTCCGGGTTGTCTTGGCGCCAGATGCGGATCTCGAACCCTTCGCAGGCGCGACCACACGTTTCGACGACGCGCTCCGGCGGATCGTCAGGCATGGTGTATTGGTGCGAGCAGGTTTCGGTCATGCCGTAGCCGCTCTGCGCCAAGACACCCTGCCACAGCAGCTCGCTGATGACCTGCGGTGGGGCCGCGGCCCCGGAAATGCGGAAGCCGCGAACCGTGGCCGGGCGCTGTACGCCACGGGTGCGCATTTCGCTCAACAGGTCGATGGCGTGGGTGGGCACGCCGAACAAGAAATCCGCGCCGGTCTCCTCCAGCCGGTCGAGCAGGCTATGGCCGCGCGGCAGATCGTGCACCACCAGCTCGCCGCCGGCCACTAGCGCGGTAATCAACGCGCCGAGTCCGAGATTGTGGCTCAACGGGCTCAACGTATAAAGCACGCTGCCGTCGAGCGCCCAATCGCGTGCCATCATTCGCGCGGTGGCGAGCAGGGTGTTGTCGCTGTGCATCACGCCCTTAGGCTCGCCTGTCGTGCCAGAGGTGAAAGGCAAATACATCACCTGGTTCGCGTCGCTGCTCACCGGTTCGTGCGCGGCCGGGCCGGTGATCTCGCTGAACGGCGTCGTCGCGGTTTCGATAGGGCCAACCCGATACACACAGCGCAGGAAGTCGCGACCCGCCAGCTGTGCGACGAGGTCGTATCGGTCGGCGTCCGCGCCATAACCGGGCTGGGCGATCATCGCGGCGGCCTGCATACGGTCGACCAGGCCGACGACTTCTCCAACCGTATGGTCGCGATGCAGCGACGGGCAGCAGACATAGCCGTTGCGCGAGCAGGCAAGGAGAGCAATGGCGGTCTCAACCCGGCTCGGCAGCCATACGGCGACGCGCTGGCCAGGTCGGATGCCGTAGCCTGCGAGGCTGGCGGCGAGCCGGTCGGCAGAGTCCACCAGCGGGGCATAGCTCAGTCGCCGATGACGGTCGCGCACGGCAAAGGCGTCAGGCGTTGTCTGCGCCTGCCGGGCAGCGAGGTGATAGACCGTCTCGTCGCCCCAGAAACCGGCGGCGGTGTAGGCCGCGAGCGTCGACGGGTTCAGTAGTGTCGAAAACACACTCGTCATGCGGTTTCTGAATCTCCAGCAGCCACATGATCGCGGTAAAAAGGGTAGGTACTTACGACCAGGATGGGGTTATGAGGCAAGTCAATCTCGCCGAAGCTAAGGCACATTTTAGCGAATTGGTCGCGCAAGCAGCCGCCGGCGAACCTGTCTGCATCATGCGTCGTGGCAGGCCGGTAGCGCAGCTCACCGCGGTCGATGTTCGGCGCAAACGCATCAACCCGTCAGCCTGGCAGGCGGTCACAGATGCGATGCCGATGCAGCCGGAGAGAGCGCGCGACTTCGTTCGCCGCATGCGGGACGAAGAACGCTACTGATGTTTTGATTTGGGAAGAAATAGGGTCCGACCCCAATTTCCCTGCGAGCCCAATTTCCCTCAATTTCCCCCGCTGCCGGCTATTTTGCGTAGCGGCGGATCACACCGAGGCTGCACAGGGCAGCAGCGGCGAGGAGGGCCAGGGAGGATGGCTCAGGGACCGGGTCGAATGCTTCGAATCCGGGCACCGCAAAATTCTTGGGCGTGAATATGTCGGTGGTGCTGTCGGTGCTGCCCAGTGGGATCAATGTTCCGCTGAAGCTGGCGAGTGTATTTCCGCTGCCAAAGGCGTACGACGCCGTGAGCAGTTCGCTATTTGGAATGTCGTGGGAAAATTCGAGTTCGAGCTGAGGCTCGGCAAGCTCCGCAGCCGTTAGAGCCACCTCGTCTATAACCGTCCTCAGATTGTCGACAAAGTCCAGCCATACGAACCGCAGCACCGGACCGGTTCTCGTCTCAACTATCGCCATCCGAACTTCCCGACCTGGATTTGCTGGGCCTTGGTTGTTGCCGAGGTAAAACTGGTATTGACCTGATAATGCCGAAGGCACCGCAAGATCGAACAAGCTGGTTGCTGAGAAGGTGTTTGCTGGCGTCAAGGTGTGAGGCCCGGTGGGGTCCGTTCCGGTTTGAATGGAAGCGTTCACTAGCGCGAGCGGGGGAGATGGCGGAGGCTGAGGTACCAGGATGCCGTTCGCGGTATTCCATTGAGCTTGGCCGTTGTTCACGGTGGTTAGGGGGATCGAGCCCTGGACGAAGTAGCTCGCCGGAGAACCGTCGGAGAAGGTCGTTCCTGAGGGGACGAATGCTCCCGGCCCGCCGTTTAACGTCATATTGCGATCGAAACTATCATCGAGAATCATCACGCCGTCGCGCGTGACCGCCCACTCGTCGACATTGACGACGGTCGCGGCCGCGTCGAGTGAATATGCCTGTGCCGCGAGAGCAGCAGGCAGAAACGCAACGGCAAGCCGGGTTTTCATATCGCCCTTCCCGTCATCTGAGCCGGATGCGATAGGGCTCTCCGCGCGGGAGGGGGCGCTACGAAAAAGCGCTAAAAAGTTCTAAATTGTCCTAAAATGGCGGCAAATCCAGAACCGCAGGGCAGGGGCGGGGCAAGCACTTTCCTCGGCCGACATTTTCCTGTTCGAGGGGTTCCGCCTCGACCGGCGCGGGCTGTTGCGGCCAGATAAAGATGCCGCTGCGGCACCACTCGAAGTTGGCTCGCGCGCGCTCGACGTGCTCCGCGTGCTGGTCGAGCGGCCGGATGATCTTCTTTCTCGGCACGAGATCATGGCGGCCGCGTGGCCGGGGATGGTGGTCGACGACAACAATCTGACGATCCAGATTGCA
>JAFAHQ010000417.1 GCA_019237135.1 Alphaproteobacteria bacterium | reverse complement strand
CGGGCGGGCCGTCTGCCCGTACCGCCGACGCCGCGCCGAGCGCCGCCACGAGGGCGATTGCCGGTACGACCCCAGGGGTCGAGGAGATTCCCATTCCCGCTCCGCTACAACGCGCCTAGCCGGTTTATAACACCACTAAATGCGGCGTTCCGAAGGCGCTCCCAGCCGCCGCACCCCGAACGGCGATGACAGTAGACCGGCAGGTGCGTTATCCTAAATTCGTCCACTCCGCCAGGGAATGAAGAATATGAACCAGCCTCGCACGCTCGCGATCGATATCGGCGGCAGCGGGATCAAGGCGGCCCTGCTCGATGATCACGGAAGCATGATTGGCGAGCGGCAACGGGTGCCAACCCCAGCCAAGCCGGTCGCTCCCGACGCACTGGTCCACGCCATCGACAAAGCAGCAAGCCCACTCGGCGACTTTGAACGGGTGTCGGTCGGCTTTCCGGGATACGTGCGCGACGGGCGAGTGTTGACCGCTCCCAATCTCGGCAGCGAAGTGTTGGCCGGCTTCGACCTGCAATCGGCGCTCGCCCGGCAGTGGGGGAAGCCGGTGCGCGTGCTCAACGATGCCGATGTGCAAGGCTTTGGCGCGATCACGGGCCACGGAGTGGAAATGGTGTTGACGCTTGGCACCGGCGCCGGCACGGCGATCTTTCGTGACGGCGAGATCATGCCGCATCTCGAACTCGCCCACCACCCGGTGAGCGGGAACAAGACCTACGACGAATATATCGGCAACGCCGCCCGCGAGAAAAAAGGCAGGAAGGCCTGGAGCAAGCGTGTCGCCAAGGTCATCGACATCCTGCGCGAGGTGGTTCGTTTCGACCACCTCTATCTCGGCGGCGGCAATGCCAAGAAACTCGACTTTCCGCTACCGCCGGATGTGACGATAGTCCCGAACACGGACGGCCTGACCGGTGGCATCAGGCTCTGGCGCGAGGAGCCGAAGGCGACTGCGGCGATCCACCCGCCGCCCGGCGAACCCGCTCAAACCTCCCCGACCTCGACCTAGCACCTCCGCTCGATCCGCCGCAGGATGTCGTCGGGGGGTCCGGCCCTGCGAGGACTTGCGCTGCTTGCTGCAGTGCTGCTTGCCGGCTGTCCGGCGCCGCCGGAAGAAGTGTTGCCGCCGGGTCCTGCGCCCGGCGTCACGACATCGCTGAATGCCCATGTCCCGCCTTTCGCGCGTTGGCCCTACCAGCCGTTCTCGCGCGAGGCCGCCGTGCAGATTGCGCTGCGCGAGTGGCGGGCCTTTGGCCAGCAAGTGGTATTTCCGAACACTGAGCTACCCGTGGACGAGGAGCGGCAAGAAGGGATGTGGCAGCGCGTCGGCGAATATTGGTGGCTCGGGCTCGACCCGCGCTGGACGAGCCAAGCCTGGACCGGCATCCACAACGAGAACGGCCAGGTTTTTCCCGAGAGCCAGGACGGCAACTACGCGTGGTCAGCTGCCTTCATCTCCTATGTGATGCGGATGGCCGGTGCCGGTAACGGGTTCCCCTATACGGAGACCCATTCCGATTACATCAACGCCGCACGCCGCCACGAAATGGGCGAGGAGCCCAACATTGTGCTGACGACCGAGCGGATGGAGGTCTACGCGCCGCAACGCGGCGATTTGATCTGCTATTGGCGGGGCCGGCGGCCGATCACCTATGACGACCTGCCGGCCGGCCGGTTCGGCGGCCATTGCGACATCGTCGTCGAGATCAAGCCCGGCGAGCTCGAGGTCATCGGCGGGAATGTCGACAACGCCGTCGCGATGAAGCACATCCCGGCCACCAGCGACGGCCATCTCGCCGGGCCCGACGGCGTTGTCCTCGACCCCGACCACAACTACTTCGTCGTGCTCAAGGTCGACTACGCGCGGTAGCTCGTTTAGCTCCTGCCGGCTTCGGCCACCTCGCGACCACGCCCGCTATCGATCATCTGCTCGATAAGCCAAGGCTCCCGCTCGAGGCGGCGTCGGTAATGCGCCCGCGCAGCGTTGACGATTTCACCGCGACGCTCGAGGAGCGCGTCGCCGAGTTCGAGAATGCGGAGATTGGGCCAGGCTCGCGGGCGCTGGCGGACGACTGCCAGCAGCACCTCCTCGGCCGATCGATCCGGACGCGTCTGCGCCAGGATCAACGTCGCGGCCGCAGTCGAGCGAGATACCCCCGCATGGCAATGGATGAGGAGATGCGTGCTTCGCGCCGCGGTCAGGTCGCGCCCGAACGTCAGGAGCTGCTCCACATCGAGTCGTTCCGGCGGGACGCAGCCCGGGTTCGCGTCGATGACGTCGTGAAAACGCAGCTCGAGCCGCCGATGCGGGTCGTAGGCGCCTAAGGCCTCGGGCTCGGGCCAGCCGGGATCGAGAAGCGACAGGACATGAGTGACGCCCGCCTCACAATGGAACCCGAGCTCGTCGATCCCGCAAATTGTCACCTGGAACGGCACCAGGCGCTTTGAAAATAGTCCCATCCTCAGCGTCCCACGGCAACCTGCGACCGGAATGTGGCAAATCTGTGCGCCCGAGCTTTGGCCATCAGACCCAGCAACATTCCAGCACGGGAGCGTCGCGCAATAGTAACATCCCGCCGAGAAACCATCGCAGGAGGACCGCTCTGCATGGCTGCAGCTGGGTCTCTATCGCCCACCCCAGACCATCCGCGCCATTCTCCGGATGCGGTGCATGATCCGGTGTGCGGCATGTCGGTCGAGCCGACGACGGCCGAGCATCGCGTCGAGCACGCGGGCCGCAGCTATTTCTTCTGCAGCGCCAGATGCCGCGAGCGGTTTTCCGCGGAGCCGGCGCGTTACCTGACCCGCAAAGTGGCGACACCACCAAGAGCCGGGGAGGCGCTGTGGACCTGCCCGATGCATCCGCAGGTCATCCGCGAGATGCCCGGTTCCTGCCCGATTTGCGGCATGGCGCTCGAGCCCATGGTGCCGGCCACCGGAGACGCCGCCAATCCCGAACTTCGCGACATGACCCGCCGTTTCTGGGTCGGGGTCGCGTTATCGCTGCCGCTTCTCGCCCTGGTGATGGCCGACCATCTCGCCAAGCCTGCTCTCGATGCGCTGATCGAGCCACGGAGCGCGGTGTGGGTGCAGCTGATCCTGGCGACGCCGGCGGTGTTGTGGGGCGGCTGGCCGTTCTTTCGGCGCGGTTGGGCTTCGCTGGTCAACCGCCGGCTCAACATGTTCACCCTGATCGCGCTCGGCACCGGCGTGGCGTATGTCTACAGCCTTGTCGCTGCACTGGCACCGGGGATCTTCCCGCCATCGTTCCGCACGACCGAAGGCGAGGTGCCGCTCTATTTCGAGGCGGCCGCAGTCATCGTCACCTTGGTTCTGATCGGCCAGGTCTTCGAATTGCGGGCACGCTCGCAGACCGGCAGCGCGATCCGCGCGTTGCTCGATCTCGCGCCGAAACATGCCCGCCTGGTCCGGGATGACGACTCTGAAGAGGACGTCGCGCTCGAGACCGTTGTCGCGGGCAACCGGCTGCGGGTTCGCCCGGGCGAAAAGGTGCCGGTCGATGGTGTCGTGCTCGATGGGCACAGTGCCGTCGATGAGTCGATGATTACCGGTGAATCCATTCCGGCCGAGAAAGCCCCTGGGGACAAGGTGACGGGTGCGACGGTCAACACGACCGGTAGCTTTGTGATGCGTGCCGAGCGGGTCGGCAGCGACACGCTCCTCGCCCAGATCGTTCGCATGGTCGCCGACGCGCAACGGTCTCGCGCGCCGATCCAGAGCCTTGTCGACACGATCTCGGCCTGGTTTGTACCGGCGGTTGTCCTGACCGCCGCTGTCGCTTTCGTCGTCTGGTCGATCTGGGGGCCGCCGCCGGCGATGGGCTTCGCGCTCGTCAACGCCGTCGCGGTGCTGATCATCGCCTGCCCTTGTGCGCTCGGTCTCGCAACGCCGATGTCGATTATGGTCGGCACCGGGCGCGGCGCACGCGAGGGCGTTCTCGTCAAGAACGCCGAGGCGCTCGAGCTGATGGAAAAGATCGATACGCTCGTTATCGACAAGACAGGGACATTGACCCTGGGGAAGCCGCGGCTCGTCGACATCACCTCGACCGGCGCCGTCGGCGAGAGCGAGCTGTTGCGCCTCGCCGCCAGTCTCGAGCGGGGCAGCGAGCATCCGCTGGCGGCCGCCATCGTTAAGGGTGCCGAGGAACGCGGGGTCGAGCTCGGCATCGTGCGCGACTTTGCATCGGAGACCGGGAAGGGTGTCACAGGTTCGGTAGACGGCAAACGGGTCGCCGCCGGCAACCAAGCCCTCCTCGCTTCGCTCGACGTCGACCCGGGCGGCTTGCCGCAGCTCGCCGACGAGCTCCGCATGGAAGGTCACGGGGCAGTGCTGATCGCCATCGATGGGCGTGCGGCGGGGCTCGTCGCCGTCGCCGACCCGCTCAAAGAGAGCGCGGCCGGTGCCCTGCAGACCCTGCGGCAGCAACGCATCCGGGTGGTGATGCTGACCGGGGACAGCCACACCGTGGCCCAAGCTGTCGCGCGCCACCTCGGCATCGACGAGGTCGTAGCCGAGGTAATCCCGGACCAGAAGGCTTCGGCGGTAAGAAAATTGCAGGAACAGGGCCGTTTCGTCGCGATGGCGGGCGATGGCATCAACGATGCCCCGGCGCTGGCCCAGGCGCAGGTCGGCATCGCGATGGGTACCGGCACCGATGTGGCGATGGAAAGTGCTGGGGTTACCTTGATCAAGGGCGACCTACAGGGGATCGTGCGGGCGCGGCGGCTGAGCCGGGCGACGATGCGCAACATCCGGCAAAACTTATTTTTCGCGTTCGTATTCAACGCGCTGGCGATACCGATCGCCGCCGGCGTTCTCTATCCGGCTTTCGGGCTGCTGCTAAACCCGATGATCGCGAGCGCCGCGATGAGCATCAGCTCCGTTTGTGTGATCGGCAACGCGCTCCGCTTGCGCACCATCGCCCTCTAATTGCGTCGTCAGCAGGTTGACGCGCCGGGCCCATTTCGATCCCCGGAACATATCGGGATCATGCCGGGAGCGTCGCTGCTGGTTCTTCGACGTGGCGGACCGATATCCGCGCTCCGACATCTCTGACCCGTTCCGAGCAGCAGCTCGGCGATCGACGCCGGCTCGCCTAACAGCATCCCGAGCCGGGTCAAGGAATCGTCGATCGCCTGGGCGTATCGGCCGGCGCCGCCGAAGCGCTGCAATATCGCGGGCGGTACGAATTTGATCAACAGATCGGCCGTACCGGGCGGCACCCCGACAAAATGCACCATCAGCATGCCGTGGTTCTGCAACAGCAGCATGGCGAGTGCTGCTGACGCCTCGTAGGGGACCACGGGCGGCTCATCGAGGCCGCCGCGCTGCATCGCGAGCTCGAGGATGTCGTCGGCGGGGATCTGCACCGTGGTCGGGGTCTCGCGCAGGCGGTTGCCGATGAAAGGGCGCAGCTCGCGGGAGATGTGCCGCGTGGTCTCGATTAGGGCC
>JAFAHQ010000265.1 GCA_019237135.1 Alphaproteobacteria bacterium | reverse complement strand
CGGTACGGTCAAATGGTTTAACGCGCAAAAGGGTTACGGGTTCATCCAGCCCGAAACTCCCGGCGCTGATGTCTTCGTTCACATCTCCGCCGTCGAACGCGCGGGGATGGATAATCTCCGTGAGGGCCAAAAGCTCAGCTATGAGCTCGAGCAAGGTCAGCGCGGCCGCGTTTCAGCGGTGAATTTGCGCCCGGTCTAAGGAGAGGGCGGAATGTTGACGCGGGGGCGCCTTGGCGCCCCCGTCCCTTTATCAAGGAGATCTGTTTGGCCAAGGAAGACCTGATCGAGTTCGAAGGCACAGTGCAGGAGTTGCTTCCCGACGCCCGCTTTCGGGTAAGGCTCGACAATGGGCACGAAACTCTTGCATATTCGTCCGGTAGGATGAAGAAAAACCGCATCCGCATCCTCGCCGGCGATCGAGTCACCGTGGAAATGACTCCCTACGACCTGACCAAGGGGCGTATCAATTTCCGTCATAAAGACGAACGCGCGGCACCACCAATGACACCTCGTCCCCAATATCGCCGTCGTTGACGTTCGTTTCCGAAATAGTACGCTTTTCGCTGGGAACGAGATTTAACGCGTTCGGCGAACATACCTCACACCCAAAAATGTTTGACATTTCCCGTGTCGGACCCAAATAGGGTGCAAGCTAGAATATCCGTAATTGTTACGAAAAGGCTACAACTTCTCGATGGGTTTTTCAGAACTTGATCTGTCGCCTGAAGTTCTTCAGGCGGTCTCGGAAGCCGGCTATAAGATCCCCACCCCGATCCAGGAACAAGCGATCCCTTACGTGCAGCGCGGCCGGGACGTGCTCGGTTGCGCGCAGACGGGAACCGGCAAAACGGCAAGCTTTGTGCTGCCGATGATCGATAAGCTGGCGGCCGGCCGCGCGCGGGCGCGGATGCCGCGCTCGCTGATCCTTGAGCCGACACGCGAGCTTGCGACACAGGTGGCGGCTTCCTTCGAGCTCTATGGCAAGCATCATCGGCTGACGATGGCGCTGCTGATCGGCGGCGAAAGCTTTGTCGATCAGGAGCGTAAGCTCGATCGCGGTGTCGACGTGCTGATCGCTACCCCGGGGCGTCTTCTCGATCTGCATGGCCGTGGCAAGATCCTGCTCTCGGACGTACGCATCCTGGTGATCGACGAGGCCGACCGGATGCTCGACATGGGGTTTATCCCCGATGTCGAGCGCATCGTCAGCCTCTTGCCCGAGCCGCGGCAGACGCTGTTTTTCTCGGCCACGATGCCGGTCGAGATTCGAAGGCTGGCCGACGCGTTTCTCCGCGACCCTGTGGAGATTGCGGTAGCGCCGCCCGCTTCGCCCGCCGCCACCGTCGTGCAATCGCTCTCTGTCATCCGCCCGGAAGACAAACGCGAAGCCCTACGCCGCCTGATCCGATCTGAAGACGTAAAAAATGCACTCATCTTCTGCAATCGGAAACGGGACGTCGATGTCCTGTTCCGCTCGCTCGCCCGACACGGCTTCGATGCCGCGGCGTTGCACGGTGACATGCCGCAGCCGAAACGGACAGAGACGCTGGAACGCTTCCGCAAAGGTGAGATTAGACTGCTAGTCGCCAGCGATGTCGCGGCCCGCGGCCTGGATATCCAGGGTATGAGTCACGTCTTCTGTTTCGACGTGCCGGTTCACGCCGAGGACTATGTCCACCGCATTGGCCGGACCGGACGCGCCGGCCGCCTCGGCCGGTCTCTTATGTTGGCGACACCCGAGGACGGCGGAGCCGTTGCTTCGATTGTCAAGTTGATCGGCAAGGAGATTCCGTTGAGCGTCATCCCTGGGATTGACGAGGTCGATCTCGAATACGGCGACCGCCCAAGAAACCGAACGCGCCGCGCCACCCGAGCCGATGACCGCCAGCGGGCCCGAACCCGTGATGCAAGCCCCCCGCCGGCGCCAGCCGAGTCGGGCCGGACGCGCCGCGATCGCCGGCCGAGCGCGACCGATCCGCTGCCGCCGGACCTAGCCGGATCGAGGGTGACGCGATTTCCGAGCCCAGCCGTGGTTCATCGAGCGGGACGACAGGAACGCGAAGACCCCAAGGTGGTCGGGTTCGGCGATCATCTTCCGGCGTTCCTGGCGCGTCCCCCAAGGATCGTCGCTCGTCCCTGAGGGGCCCGGGAGGCCAGCCGATGAGTGGGAATGACGTAGGTTGGATGCGGGCCGCCGTGCGCGGCGATTTGGCGGAGGGCGAGGTTCTCGGGGTCGAGGTTGCGGGCCGCTCGATCGCGCTCTACGCCGCCGATGACGCAATCTTTGCAACGGACAATATTTGCACTCACGCTTATGCCTGTCTGTCTGACGGCTGGCTCGACGGTGAGGTGATCGAGTGTCCCTTGCATGCCGCGCGTTTTGACATTCGCACGGGGAAGGTGCTCGACCCGCCGGCGACTGAGGATTTGAAGACCTATCAGGTGCGGGTTGTCGGCGACGAGATCCAGGTCAGGCTCGACTGAACTATTTAGTTGTCAGGCTTGATCGAGGAGATGGATGAAGGAGCCGAAGACCGAGCCTCGCCGTAAGCCGCAAGCTCCGAGATCCGTTCCTGCCGCATCCGTCACCGACAGCAGCGGTTCGGCCGTGCCTTGTTGAGCGACCGTCGCATAATGAAACTCGTGCCCGCGAAAGCGGCTGCCAGCCGGCCCGAGCGGCCCGCTGTCGAGCAGTGTCGCACAGCGATAGCCGAGATGAAGCCGTCGGTCGGCAAAGCTCGTCGTCACCGGCAGGAGTCCCGCCATCCGTTGTCTGCGGCCCTCGGCATCGATCAAATATTCGCCAAGCACCATATAGCCACCGCATTCCCCGTAGACAGGTTTTCCATCGGCCGCGGCGCGGTGCAGGCGAGTGGCAAAGGCATCCGCCGCAGCGAGGCGACCTGCCCAAAGCTCCGGATAACCACCCGGCAGATAGACGGCATCCGCGGCCGCATCGGGCGGTTGGTTCGCGAGGGGTGAAAAAAACGTGAGCTCGGCATCCTCGCGCCGCCAGCCGTCGATCAGCGCCGGATAGGCGAAGCAGAACGCATCGTCGCGTGCCACGGCAATGCGGCGCCCCAAGGGCGGAATGCCGCGGGTTGGCGGCGCATGTTCGAGCGTCGAGGATTGGGCCAGTTCCAACAGCCGGCGAAGGTCGAGATTGGCGCGGATCAACGCGGCAGTGCGATCGATCACCCGCTCGGCATCTGCCGCCTCGCCTGCAGGCACGAGGCCGAGATGGCGCGACGGAAGGATCAACGCGGGATCCGAGGGCAGCGCACCGAGACAGGCGAGATCGGGCAGGTGGCGCGTCACCGCTCCTTCGAGGATCGCGCGATGGCGTGCGCCCGCGACCCGGTTAAAGATGATGCCGACGGCCGGGGCGGCCGGCTCGTGGCTGGTAAACCCGCGCAACAATGCCGCGACCGAAGCGCCTTGGCCATGCGCATCGACAATCAGCACGACCGGCCAGCCGGTTAGGCGCGCGAGCTCGGCAGTCGAGCCGGCTTCACCCACTGCTCCAGTCCCATCGAACAAGCCCATCACGCCTTCGCACAAGACTAGCTCGGCCGAATCTTCGAGTTCGGCAACGAGACCCTTGAGGGTTGCGCTCCGCATCGCCCAAACATCGAGGTTGAGACAAGGCCGGCCCGAAGCCACAGCATGAAAGGTCGGATCAACGAAATCAGGTCCCGCCTTGGCTGCGGCGACATTGACGCCGAGCTCTCGCAGGTGGCGCAGCAGGCCGGCTGTCATCACGGTCTTGCCGCTTCCCGATGCTGGGGCTGCTACGATCAGCCCCCTGCCTTGCCCACGCGGCGACGGCGATGGTCCAACATATTTGTCGTGCGGCGAAACGGGCGTTACCATCAAATCCAAGGATAGTGGATCATCTTTGGGGGTTGCTAGCATGCGCACCAGCTTTGGCGTCGACGATATGACGATCCATCGGATCGTTGAGCAGGAGGCGGGCTTCACACCCATCCTCGAATTCCTGCCGAGCCTCAGCAAGGAATTGCTGGACGAGAACCGGTCGTGGATGGAGCCGGCAGCGCTTGACCCGGGCGGAATGGCGGTGTTGTGCTTCCAATCCTACGTCGTCAAGACGCCGCATCACACGATCCTGGTCGATGCCTGCATCGGCAACGATAAGTCTTTCCCGCACCGCCCGTCCTGGCACCGCAAGAGCGACAGCAACTGGATGCAGGCGCTGAAGACCGCCGGAGTTACGGTCGACGATATAGACATCGTCATGTGCACGCATCTGCACGGCGACCACGTTGGCTGGAATACGCGACTGGAGAACGGCCGTTGGATCCCGACCTTCCCCAATGCCAAATATCTCTTCTCGAAAAAAGAATACGAATATTGGGACGGCGTCCACCGCGAGACCCCCCTCGACCCAATGAGAGACAGCGTGCTGCCGATCATCGACGCCAAAAAGGCCGAACTCGTTACCAGCGACTATGCCGTCGACGACCACATCCGGTTAACTCCGACCCCGGGTCACACACCCGATCACTTCGCTGTCTGCGCTGGGCGCGACGGCGACCAGGCGGTGTTCACCGGCGACCTGATCCACTCGCCGATCCAGGCGCGCTATCCGGACCTCGTAATGCGGGTCGACTACGACCAAAAGCAGGCTTCTGCCACGCGCCGCGCCTTTCTCGAACGCTACTGCGACACCAAGACCCTATGCTGCACGATGCATTTCCCTTCGCCATCAGTTGGGCACATCAGGCGCTGGGGCGAGGGGTTCCGCTGCGAACCCCTCGGCGACTAGGAGCTGCGCCTTTAGTCGAAGGAAGGCCAGCCGCGGCCCTGGTACGCGCCGTCCCAGAACAGCCATTCGTATTGGCAGGCACGGACGAACGCCGCGAGCATAGCCGAGCGGGTCGCCGCAGTGACAGCGGCGGCGGCACAATCGCCGATCGCCACGGCGGTCTGCACCGCTTCGCCAAAGCGCGGGTCGGCATAGGTATCGATCCATGCCCGATACGGGTTGTCGTATGCCGCCTTCTGCGCAATGCCGCACCCGACATCCCAATAAATGCGAAAGCACGGCAACAGGGCTGCGACCAAAACCTCCCAGGGTTCGTGGTAGGCCGCGGTGATCAGATAGCTGGTGTAGGCCAGACAATCCGGCGATACCTCGGCTTCGCCAACCCGGCTGGGGTCGATGCCGAATTCTCGCAGATATCGACCATGCAGGACCTGCTCGACAGCGACGGCGCTCAGCGCCGACTGAGCAAAGGATTGCATCGTGCCACGGTCGGGAGCCTTGGCCGCCGCGACCGCGAGTGCGCGCGAGAAGCGGCCGAGATAGAGCGCATCCTGAATGATGTAGGCCTGGAAACGGTCACGTGCCAGCGAGCCGGCCGCTAGCTCAGTGTTGAACGGAAGCCGGTGAATCGCTTCGCGCAGCCGTGCCGTGCGCTCCCAGGCTTCGTCAGAAAAAAGGATCATCTTGCGGCATCCGCTGATCTCGCATGCTCGACGCTGTCGAGGAACCGCAGCCAATGTCCCGGCAGACCATTGGCGCGCGCCCCTTCGCGCAACAAGGTCAGGTAGCGCAGCGACGGGGTGCCGTCGGTTTCATTGCCGCGGGCGATGTACCCGACAGCCGCGAGCGGATGGCCGTCACGGTCTTCGGCGTGAAACCATTGCGGCCGGTAGCCGCGTCCGGGAACGCCCTCGGTCCAATCGAGGCGAAGTAGTTCACGGCGTGTGACCTTGTAGAGCACGCCCCAGACTTCGGCCTCCGCGTCTGGCGATAAATTGGCTGGTGCGGCTCGGCCTTTCGGCCGACCTTCGAGGTTGAAGCGGAGGCGGTAACCGCGGATGCGTCCTATGCGCTGGTCGATCGGTCTCATGCGCCGTCGCTCGCGGAAGGCCCGGTCATGCATGTTTGCGCCATAGGCGAAATACCAGACTTGCTCGCCCGGCCGACCGGACAGCGTTAATCCGTGCATCCGGTAGTAGAACCACGAAAGGGTCCAGGATCTGGCAACGAGGCGGCGGGCCTTTCCGCGCAATCTGATCATGTCTGGTGTAGCCTCGAATACGGCTTGCCAGGTCTCATGTCAACCGTCGCTGTTCAACGCTGCCCTATCGGGCTAGTGTCGCGGGGCACCAGTGTGAAGGGGAATATCGTGGCAGACAGTGATGCGGTCGAGACGGTTGCGATCATCGGCGCCGGAATTGGCGGAATTTATCTTGCGGCCGAACTGGGGATCGTGGGGAACAAGCTGCGGCTGCACGACATCGACGATGCAAGACTTGCCGACTTCAGAGCCTTCGGCGGCATCGATGTCGAGGGCGAAAGGGCCGGGTTCGCCGCTGTTGAGCGCGCCACAAGCGATCTGCGATCGGCCGTCGACGGTGCCGATGTCGTCATTGTGGTGACCGGCGGCAATGCGCAGGCGACAGTGGCGCGATCGCTGGCACCGATGCTACGCGATGGCCAAGTAATCCTGCTGATTCAGGGTAATACCGGGGGATCGCTGATCGTGCGCCGAGCGCTCGACGACGCCGGCTGCCATGCCGATGTCGCGGTGGCCGAGATGGACAACTACCCCTATTCCTGCCGTCGGCTCTCGCCGACCCGAATACGTCCGATCGTCACAAAGCGCTGGCTGCAGATTGCCGCATTCCCGGGCAGTCACATTGCATTGGTGCACCAACGGTTGTCACTGCTGTTCCCGCAGGCCGTGGCAGTGCCCAACGCCCTCTACACGGGGTTCACCAACGCCAATGCCATGCTCCATGTGGCAAATTGCGTCGCCAATGCTGCGCGGATCGAGATCGGAGACAGCTACAGATTCTATGCCGAGGGTGTGACGCCAGCGGTCGCTCGCATCTATCAGGCAATCGATCGCGAACGAGTGGCAGTTGCTGCTGCGCTGGGTGCAACCGTTCCGACCATGGAGGACTGGTTCGATCTCGTCTACGGCGTGCGCGAGGTGAGTCTCGTCGAAACCTGCCGGCGGCTCACCTACAACAGCGACGGGCCCTATCAGGCGACCGGCACCCCGAGTTCGCTCGACCACAAATTCATTACCGAAGATGTGCCCGCCGGCCTGGTGCCGATGAGCGCGCTGGGGGCTGCGGCGGGAGTGCCGACACCGGCGATCGACGCGCTCATCGCGATGGTCCAAGGCATGACGGGGAAGGACTTCGCGGCCGAGGCCCGCACGCTCGCTCGCCTGGGTCTCAGCGGGATGAGTGCCAACGAGATCCGCCGCGTGATGGACGAAGGCTTCGGCTGAGCAAATCTCGGCCATTTCGGACGTCCGACCCCGTCAATGCTTGGCGGGGTCATGAACGATTGGCGGTTGGGCCAAGAGGTAATCGGCAATCGCTTTGAGGTCGCCGTCGTTCAGATATTTGAGCCCGTCCTCGACGACCTCTCGCATCGCGCCTTTGACCTTGCTCCGCTCGGGCGTCATCCCGGTCCTCAGCAGCTCGACGACGTCATCCTTATCCCACTTACCGATCCCGGTGGCTGGATCGGGGGTGATGTTGGGAACGAGCTGGCCGTCAGGCCCATCTGGCGTTCCAGCCAACCGCCAACCGGACCGTGTTGCGCCGAGCAGATTGCGCGGGGTGTGGCACTCGCCGCAGTGCCCGAACGCGTTAACGAGATAAGCTCCTCGATTATAAGCGTCACTGCGGTCAGGTATCGGCTGAAAAGGGCCCGGGGTGAAGAACAACAGTTTCCACCCGGTTTGCAGGAAGCGCCAGGAGAACGGCAAGGCCACGTCGTGCGGCCGGTTCTGCTGATGCACTGCAGGCAGTGAAAACAGGTACGCCTTCATAGCCAAGGCATCGTCCTCGGTGATCCGTGTAAAGCTCGTATACGGAAACACCGGGAAATAGTTCGCCCCGTCGGGGCGGATACCCTCTCGTAGTGCCCGCAGAAATTGTGCGCCCGTCCAGCGGCCGATGCCGGTTGCCGGATCGGGTGTAATGTTCGGGCTGTAGAAGGTCCCGAACGGCGTGGCAAGCGCCCGTCCTCCGGCCAATGCCTCTCCGCCCGGGGCCGTATGGCACGAGAAGCAGCCGCCCGCCCGCACTAGATACTCGCCGTGCGCCGCGGCGCCTTCGTTGGCTGCTGCCGTGATTGCTCGGGTCAGTAGCGTCAGCGCGAGCGCCGCTGCGATCGGCCGCCACTGAAACGCAAGCATCACTCTTCTTTGCGAAATTCAGTGTGGCACGCGTTGCAGGCGTCGGCGACCGCAGTATAAGCGGCAGTGATCGCGGCCCTGTCGCCGGTCCTGACTACCGGCACGAGCTTTCCCGCGGCGGTCTTCACTGCTGCGATCAGCTGATCGACGTGCTCGCTGGCAGCGAAGATCTCAGGTTTGATCTTGCTCTCCGCCACGTTCGACCCGGGTGGAAACAAGGCTCGGTCGAGGGTGCTGGCCAGCGAGGCGACGCTTTCCGCCGCTGTGACCGTATCGGGGCCGTACGGCGCCTTGCCCTTCACCACGCGACCGATGCCGAGGTAAAGCGGCCGGCCCATCCGCTTCATCGTATCCTGGCGTCGCTCGAATACTGCCTTGCCGTCCTCGGGTGGCGCGCCATGGACCGACGCTGCTGATAGCGCACTCATCCCCGCAATCAAGACGAGAACACGACGCCACCTCTGCATGTTCCTCGCTCCAGCTGGTGTCGTGAGCAGACATCGGTTCCGGTCCGGTTATTCCGCGACAAGCGATAGGTCGGGGAATAAAGCGTCGGGATGGTTGGTCTGATTGCCGTCACACACACCACGCCAATCAGGAGAGCGAGATGGCTGATCGTGATCAGAAAGAACTATCGACCGGGGCGACCGTCAACCGTCGTGGGTTATTGAAGTGCATGGCCTGGGC
>JAFAHQ010000180.1 GCA_019237135.1 Alphaproteobacteria bacterium | reverse complement strand
CGGCTTCGACATCGCGAAGGCCATAGGCCCTGACGAGCGCCACCTCCCCGTTTTGCACCACCGCAACGGCGAGGCCCGGAACCTTCCACTCGTCCATCGCTTCCGTGATGAGACCTTCGAGCTCGGGAATGAAGGCCGCGATGGATTCGCTACGCGGGAGAGATTGGGATGTCATCGAAAAGATTCCTCAACTGGAGTAACGTAGGGGACTGCCGGAACGCGCACATCGCGTGGACGCCGACAAACGGATCTCAGGCGTAAGCCAGGCACCAATCCGGCCCCTTTAGCCAGCACTGCTCCTCGGGCACGTCGCCGTGCCGATAGAGCCGTGTCACCTGGTCCCAGCCGCTCTTTTCGAACGCCGCCGCCAGCGCACGCTCGGACTGGGCGTCGCGCGCGCCTTCACACGGAAAGATCGCGACCGCCGAAATCCATTTCGCGAGGAATTCGTTGCGGCAGCGCTCGATGCGGAATACCGCGCCGCGCCGCTGGATCGATATGTTTTCGGGGTTTTCACCGAAACCTTTGTCCGAGGTCAGCGGCAGAATGAGCCGGCCGCCCTCAGACAACCCGTCGAGCCAAGCGTCGGCGGGTCGCGTCGCGCCGGCGTTGACATAGATCACATCGGCAGTCTCGAACGGCACGACGGCGCCGTTCCCGCAGACGACGTCGACATCGGGATATGATGAGAGGTTGTCCCGAGCGCGCTCCGCCAGCCCGGGATCGAGCTCGATCCCCGTCACCCTTCCCGACGGCCCGACCAAGTGAGCCATGATTGCCGTGTAATACCCGGTCCCGGTACCGACATGCAGGACATGCTCGCCCGCCTGCGGGCTGGCCTCGGCAATCAGCTTGGCGTGCAGCGAAGGCTGGCCGTTGTTGAGATGCCGCCCGGGCAGAATCCCGACCACATGGTCGAGATAAAGAAAGGCGGGGTCAGCGCTCGGCGTTCGGACATAGTCGCCCCAATTGCTCTGCCATCCGATCACCAGCCATGGGCCGGGATCGAGGAAATCCTCGCGGCGGACTTCGGCAAAGGCTGTCTCGACCCTGGGGTCGGAAACCCCGGCCGTGGCCATAATCTCCCTCGCATAAGCGCGCCGCACGAGGCCGAGTTCCTGTTCGCGATCCATTTGCCATTCTCTATAACGGGGATTTATCGCTGCCAAATGCGCGCCGGCCCAAGGCGGCTGGACACCGCCGAGCGAGAAATTTTTAAGCGTTTGCTGTCCCGATCGGCCCCGGAGGCGCGCATATGGAACAGCACGCGATGCTGAAGCTTATGCCGTCCGATTTTGCTGACCCGGCCGAATCCTCGACCGAGACAGTGGCTCGCGCACTCGCTGCTCTGACTCCATCCGATTTGCTGCGGCTAAATCGAGTGGCTCAGCTCCGCGCCCGGCTAATCCCGGGTCTCGAGTGGGACGAGTTGTTGAACGAGGCTCTGTTGCGCGCCCTCGACGGCTCGCGCCGCTGGCCCGAAGGCGTCCCCCTCCTGGTCTTTATCGCCGGCATCATGCGCAGCCTGGTCGATGGCCGCGCGCAGCAGCGGCGGCGCCTCGTCGAGCGCGCTCTGGCGGTTGGCCAAACGCCAGCGGCGCCAGCCCCGGATGCTCGACTCCACGCGCGCCAGTGCCTGGCCGCCATTGCCAAATTTTTTGCCGGAGATCCGGACGTGCTGACCTTGATCGCCGCGCTGGCGCAGCAACATCTGGGGTGCGCCGACAACCCCGCGCCGCGGCTCGGCAAGAAGCGCCGCGAGGCGGCGCGCAAGCGCCTCGCCCGCGCCATCCTCCGCGGCCAACTCGACGGGTTTCTGCCATGACCAATTTTCGCGACAAGCCGGACGCAAGCACTCGGTGGCGCGCCACGGTCGAGGCCCTGGAGGCGCTCGTGCAGGCTGCCCCGGAGGCAGAAGAGATCGATCCGGCAGAGGCCGAGAAGGTCCGGCGCCTGATCAGGATTCGCGTGGTAGCCGCCCGGAGCAACAATCTCCCGGCGGCCTGGGTGCCCCGTTGCGAGATCGCTGCCACAGCCGAAACCGTAGAGGGGAGAAAACACACACCCCAGCCGCCGCAACCGCGACCGCATCTTCGGCCGGCTTGGCGCGAGTAGGCGGGCTCCGACCCGGCGCAGCCGCGCCGGGCTTTGTTTGTCCCGGACCCGCGGCTCAAGCGAAGAGGGCTCTGCTGAAATACTACCGCTCGACACTTGCACCGGACTGGATCGGCTTCTTGGCGTTTCGAGAGAGCTTCGACCTGCGGTTCGCCGCCATCCTCGCGCCAGCGCTGTTCCTGCTTGGAACTCCCGCCGGCACTAACGGGGAGAGTCGCTTCTGTAAGCCAGAGCAAACGGCTGCTGTGGTGGAAACCGGTTCTCGGATCGAGCACCTATCTTGGAGCAAACAGCGTCGGGAGCACCGATGTGAAGCATTGCTATGACCGCGCGCTGCCTGCTCAGCCCAATCCGGGGATCAGCTCACGGCCGGCTTTGAACTCGATCGTGGAGCCCGCGAAGTCGTCGCCAACCGGCTCGCAGCGACCGCCGAGATGCGCCGCGAGGAACGCTTCCGCAACGGCTTTGAAGGAGCGCCGGTTTTCGGTCCGGCCGAGCCCGTGACCTTCATCCGGATAGCAGACGTAGGTAACTGGGATGCCGTGTTGCTGCATTGCGGCGACAATCTGCTCGGATTCCGAGGCTTTGACGCGCACGTCGTTGGCACCCTGGCCGATCAGCAACGGCCGCACGATACGGTCGGCGCGATTGAGCGGCGAACGCTCCTCCAGGAAGCGCAGCCCGGTCTCGCTGGTGTAATCGCCCATCCGGACCTTCCACAGCGATTTCCAGGTCATCCAATATTCAGGGATCGTATTCAGAAAAGTCACCAGGTTGGAGACGCCGCAGAGATCGATCGCACACGCGAACTTCTCTTGTGTGAACGTCAAGCCGACCAGGGCCGAATAGCCGCCATAGCTCGTACCCATGATCGCGACGCGGGCCGGATCGGCTATCCCCTGCGCGACCGCCCAGTCGACGGCATCGATCAGATCGTCGTGCATCTTGCCCGCCCATTCGAGGTTGGCGGCGTTGACAAAGGCTTTGCCGAACCCAGTGGACCCTCGATAGTTCACGCTCAGCACCGCATAGCCCCGGTTGGCGCGCCATGGGTGATCGGCGTACAGCCCCCATACGTCGCGCGCCCAGGGCCCGCCGTGGACCAGCAGCACCATCGGCAATGGCTCCCTCGGCTGCGGATCGCGCGGACGGGATAGGTAACAGACGAGTTCGAGTCCGTCGCGGGTGCGGATGATGACAGGCTCCATGGCCACAAAAGGCAGCCCTTCCCATGCCGGCGTCGACGAAAACAGCCGCCTCGCCTGACGCGCTGCGCGGTCGTAATGGAAGTATTCCAAGGGCACGTCGTCATATTGATACGCAACGATCCAATGCTGCCGGTCTTGCGACATGCCGGTGATCGTCAGATCGCCGCGCGATTGCCGTATGAGATAGTCGAAATCGCTCTGATAGTCCGGGTCCAAGACCTGCCACGCGACGCGCTCAAACGAACGCGCGGCGGCGATCGGGCGTTCGGTTATCGGATCGAGCCGGAGCTCGGTGAAATCGGCGCGGGGGTCTTCGGCGAGAACCCGCATCGTGCCGCTTTCCAGGTCTTGCGCGACCACGGCGGCGGTGTCACGCCCCCGGCTGTCGAGCCAATAGAGTTCACGACCGTCGGCGCTGAACTCGATCGCTTGGGTCGCCATCGTGTCCTCCGCGCCGATCCGGCTGAAGAGGGACTGTTCACCGTCGCTGCCGAGCCGCAAATACTCGACATCACCGTCTTCGGTGAAACGCACGGCAAAGCGCACACGGAACTGCTGATCGGTGAAATGGCCCGCGAAACCTTCGTTCAGCTGAACCAGCGCGCTTTCGCCGGTCGCAACTTTGACGCGATAGATGTCGAAGTAACGCTTGTCGCGCGCGTTGTGCGTGATCAGCAATTCGCTGGGAAAATGACGCGAGATTTGTTGAATGCGGCAGGTCACCCCCGGGGCCGGAGTCAGCGGCCGCACATCGCCGGTTTCAAGATCGATCCGCCAGGCGCGCCAATTTTCGTCGCCGGCCGCCTCGCGGAAGAACACCACATGTCGGTTGTCGTGCATCCAGAGGATCCAGGGGCCGAGATTGCGGTCGGTCACCGACGTTACCGGGCGCACCTCGTCGATCCGGTCGATGGGTGCCACCCAAAGATTGAGCACGCCGTCGACGGGCGCGCGAAAGGCGACCCGCGTGCCGTCGCGACTGATCCGCACGACGCTGCGTTCGGGATCGGCGAAAATTAAGCGCCGGCGCAATAAGCCGGAGTTTTTTTGTTGGTCGGGCATGATCATGATCATCCTTCGGCTATTGCCCTATTCGGGCGCTGCACGCTTCGAACACTTGACGCAGCGACCGACGCGCCTCGGGTGTGGACGGGAGTTCATTGCGGTTGAACGCCTGGCCGTGCTCGGACATCAGGTCCAACAGATAGGTGTTCACGTAAAGCCGAAACACACAGTCGTCGGTCTGCCCGGCGTAGTGTAGCCAAGCCGTGACGTAGCCCACAGGACCGCCTTGCGCCATCAGCACGGCCAGGGTCAGCGCGGCCGGATAGCGCGGATCACCAAAGCACAGATCGTCGACGTCGACGATGCCGGAGAAGCCGCCATCCGGCGTGATGATCACATTGCGTGTCGTCGTGTCGTGCAGGAAGGGTGTGGGTGCGATCCGGTCGACCGCATCGCGCATCTCGGTCAACTTGTTCTGCACGCGATCGACGAGGCTGGCATCAAAGAGACCGGCGGCGGCGATGCGCCGCCGCGAGCGGGCAAGATGTGCGTCCAACACATGCGACCACGCCGAATGTGGCGCCTGTTCCGGCCGAACAGCATAGCCGTAGCGCCCGGCCGCGCCGGTATGCGCGACGATGGCCTGGGCTTCCACGACCCGCGCGGCAATCCAGTCCAGCTGACCGTCCGACAAGCCGGCGATGACGGCACCAAGATCGGTTCCTGGCAAGCGCTCCAGCACCAGCCAGGGACGCTCCGCCTCTACGTCTTCCGCCAGGATGGCCGGCACAGGCACGCCGCGCGGCCGAAGCAGCCCGGACAAGTAGACCGCCCCGGCCATCTCAGTCCGTGCGGACGTATCTCCGATGCGGACGACGACTGGTGGCCGACCTTTGAACCCGATATCGAAGACATGGTGCCGCGCTCCGGTCGCGAACCGCTGCACGGCAACGGGGGCAGAACCGGTCACACGTGACGCGATGGCTGCGGCAAGCGATGTACTCGGTTCTTCCGAGGTCATGTCACTCTCCATCTCGGGTCAATTCAATACGACCACGTGTGTGCGCAGTTTCGCTCCCAGGCCTGATGTGCCCACTTGGACTTCCGACACTCTAGCTGCACCCGGTGCACAGGACCGTTAGTTTCAGGTAGCGCTCGGCCCGCGGGAAAGCAGAACAACGAGGTCGAAAGTGACCGTGAGGGGACCGGTTGCCGCGTCGAGCGTCGACGGGTTGATGCGGCGCGCGTTCGGGCCCATCAGCAGCGCATCGCGGATACCGTCGCCTTCGAGGACCGCATGGCGGGTCAGCCGCGCGACCGTCGGCGGCCCGATATACCGCCGCGCCGCAGCGACGTAGCGGCGGCCTTTTCCCTGATGGTGTCGCATCAGACCGAAGGGGTGATTGAGTTCGACCAGATGATTTGGGCCGGGATAGACCACCGCGAGCCAGCCCCCCGGCGCGAGCACCCGCGCCGTCTCGGCGAAATTCTTTGGCGCGAAGATGCTGATCACGAGGTCGGCGGCAGCATCCTTAACGGGCCATTCCTCCCACAAATCGGCAACGGCAAAAGCGTGCCCAGGCCAGCGGCGAGCGGCTCGACGCGCTGCTTCCCTGGCAATGTCGAGGCCCAGGGCCACTACCGGCGCATGGAGCATGGCGGCAATCGCGCCGAGGTGATGTCCGGTGCCGGAACCCGCGTCAACGACGCGCCAGCACCCGGCCGCAGGCTCGGCGCCGGATCTCTGCACGTAGGTGACGATCGTCGCCGCGACGGCGTCGAAATGACCGCTCTGTAGAAACGACTCGCGGCGCCGTACCTGCTTGGAGTTGTCGCCGCCCGCAGAAGGGCGGTGCCTCCCGCCGCGAAGGAGGTTGACATAGCCCTCGCGCGCGAGGTCGAAGCTGTGACGATTACGGCAGGCGAGCGCGCCTGCCGCGGCTGTTAGGTCAAGCCGACAAATCGGGCAACGCAGCAGCCCGTGACCAGGACGGGGTGACGGCGGCGCCACGGTGCCGCTCCACCACTACGAAGAACCAGAAGCGTCTCATTTGCAAAACCCCGACTCTCACGCGTCGATAACTACAACCTTACCAAGGCGGATGCGTAAGGTTCGTATCTAACGGACCGAGCGCACGACGTACGGTAGTTCGTTCCCTGGGCCTTCTCTGCCAGGCCGATTTAAATCCTTGCTCGGTCGATTTAATTCCCTGTTCGGCCGCTTAGGGAATCGGCGGCCTCAACGTGGGGATTATAATGACTTGCGAGCTGGAGTTGCGGTCCAGAACGCCGTGAAACCGCGTTTTTCCCGGTATTTTCCCGTCCACCAGGGAGTACGAGCCAAAATCATCGCAGGTCGACGATCTCGATCCAATTGGGCTGCTGGCCCATCGCGTATTGCTTGAGATTGGCGAGCGCACCCGATTGCGGGTCGATCCGATAAACCGTCATCGCGTTCGAATCGAGCCCGACCGACAGCAGAAAGCGGCCGCGCGGGTCTATATTGAAGCCGCGCGGCGTTTTCTCGGTCGGGAAATGCCCGATCGGCGACAGCGTTCCCTTCTCTGGATCGATGCGGTAGCCGGCGAGCGTGCTGGTCTTACGCTCGCTGCCATAAAGAAACCGGCCGTCCGGCGTCACGTGCAGATCGGCGGCAGCCGGCTGCTCCTTGAAATCGGCCGGCAACGCATCGACGAATTGCAGCTCGGTCAGGACCCCGGTCGCGGAGTTGATCGCGTAGGCGCCAATCGTGTCGGTGGTCTCGGTGATCAGGTAGAGGAAGCGCCCCGTGGGGTGGAGCGCCATGTGCCGCGGCCCGGCGCCTGCTTTCGTATGGATCTCGGCCGGCGTGTTGGGCGACAAGGTGCCGCCGACCGGGTCGAACTTCCACTGCATGATCATGTCGGCGCCAAGACTGGTCGCGTAGCAAATATTTGTTGGCCGCGTCGATCAGGATGCAGTGCGATTTCGGCCGGTCCGGGACGATCTGGGTCGTCTTTTCGACGACATGGCCGTCAGTGTCGATCGGGTTGATCGTCAGCTTGTTGCCCGGATAGGAAGCGCCGAGCAGAAACCGCCCGGTCCGGTCGGTCACGATATAGGCCATGCTGTCTTGCAACGGCGTCGTCGCGAGGTGGGTCAGCCGGCCACTCGCCCGGTCGATCGCAAAGCTCGACGCCGGAAACGTGTCGCTGCGCAGCGCGGCTATCAGAAACCGGCGATCTGGTGTCACCGCCATCGGCATGCTGGCAGGCGAGGGCTTGTCGGTGCCGGGCACCGCGACCTTGTCGAGAAGGGCCAGCTCGCCGCTCTCACGGTTCATCGCGAGGACGTGGATTTCCTTGCTTGCGGCACTCGACACATAGACGACCGTATCCGGCATCGTATCGGCCATGGCTTTGCCTCCTCCGATCAACGGGCCGGGCAGCGCTATCCCGCCGAGCCCCAGTGCCAGCACTCGCCGGCGCGTCGGCGCGCTCATTCGCGCTGCAACTGGCGGACGGCGCGCGCCGCCGGACGCTCGGCGCAGATCCTCAGCCACTCGGCGACATTCGGGAAAGCGGACATGTCGATCTGCGCCGGCCGTGCCCAAGCGAGAATGCCGGCGACGTTGAGGTCGGCGACGGTGAATTGCGTGCCCAGCAGGTAGCGGGTCGGGCCGAGCACGCCGTCGAGCACCCCGAGCGGCTGCGCCAATGTCTTCTCCGCGGCATCCGCCGCCGCGGGATCGCGCTTGTCCTCGGGAAAGACCGCACGGTTCATCATAGCCGTCAGCAGGGGCCGCTCGACCTCGGTCATGCCCCAGAAGCTCCATTGCCAAGCCCGCGCCTCGTCTTCCAGCCGGGTCGGGTAGAGCCCGGCCGTGTTGTATTTCTTGGCGAGATAGAGGTTGATCGCCATCGACTCCCACAGGACGAAGCCATCGTCGTCGATGACCGGAATGTGGCCGTTGGGATTGAGCGCGAGGTGGGCCGCCTGGCGGGTCTCGCCGGTCGCGAAATCGACCTTGATGTGCTCGTAATCGAGCCCGAGCTCCTTCGCCATCCACAAGACCCGGGCCGCGCGCGAGCGCGCAACGCCATAAATCTTGAGCGCCATCAAACCTCCCCTTACCTGAGGTCCCGCCCGGACGCAGTGCCGGCCAGGAAGATGTTCGGCTTGAGAAACATCGACAGCACCAGTGCCCCGCCGGGCGAGCGCGCGATGTGCCGGTTGCCCTTGGGGCGCCACACGTAATTGCCGGCGCGAACCTCGCCTTCGTCATCGACGAGACTGCCTTCGAGCACAAAGGTCTGCTCGATCTCCACATGCTCGTGCAATGCCAGCTCGCTCCCCGGCTGCCAGCGGAACAGCGCGGTCAACAGCCCGGTTTCGGGATCTTCGAGCAGCACCTTCACGTCGATCCCCGGACACGGGGTGGGTTTCCACGGCAAGGTCTCGACCTCAACGTAGCGCGAGGCCAACGGGCCGAGCTTCTCGGCCTCCTTCAGAAACGGGGTGGTGGCGGTCATCGGCTTCCTCCAGGAATGTGCGCCTATCATAAGGGTTTCGGCGCTTTCCTAACGTTATCTTGACGCTTTTTCGATTCACCCGCATCAGGCGTGTGTGGTGCACAGTAGGGGAATGACAGTAGCCATTCCCGCGTTCTTCGGTTCGAGCGACCGGTACGGATAATCACGATGACGGGTGCATCCAAGCTGTTCATCGCCGCGGCAGCCGTGCTGGCGATGGTGGTCGCTCGTCCGGTCGAAGCGGGGCATGAAGGGGGAGGTGGGCACGGGGGAAGCGGTTGGCACGGCGGGGGAGGCTGGGCCAGAGGCGGCGGCTGGCGCGGTGGGGGAGGCTGGGCCGGGGGCGGAGGCTGGCACGGCGGTGGTGGCTGGCATCGCGGTGGAGGCTGGCACGAAGCTGGAGGCTGGCACGGCGGCGGCTGGCACGGCGCCGGGGGCTGGCATGGCGGTGCCGGGTGGCGAGGGAGCTTCGCCTCGGCCGGATTCGCTCATGGTTGGGGCGGGCCAGGGTTTGTCGGCCGGGGCGCGGGCTGGTGGGATTGGCGCCACGCCTGGGGTTGGAGCGATTTCGGCTGGGGATGGGGCGAAGGCGCCTGGGCGTGGGGCGGCCTGCTGCTGGGTGCATCGTTCGGCGTAATCGTCGCTCCCCCGCTGATCGTCGCCCCACCGCCGATCTACATAGCGCCACCGCCGATCGTCCTCGGACTTCCGGCGATCGCCCCGCCACCAATCGCGGCAGGTCCTCCGCCACCCGCGGCTCCTCAACCACCTCCGCCTGCTCCTCCCGTCGCCGCCGTCCCGCCACCACCTACCGGCGCGGTGCTCGGCGCAGCGCTGCCACCGCCGATCGTGGTCCTGCCACCACCGGCCATCGTCGTCGCGGCAGCGCCACCGCTCGCCATCTTTGCACCCCCCGCCTTCGCGCTGTTCATCGGTCCTCCCGTCCTGACCTTCGCGACGATCGGACCGGGCTGGTGGCATGGCGGCTTCATAACCGGCGGCTTTCACACCGTCGGTTTTGCCGGGGGGGCTGTCGGCTTCCACGGCCGACCCTGGGGCCCGTCTCGCTGGGCGTGGGGCGGCGGCTGGCACGGAGGATGGCACGGCGGCTATGGCCGCTGGAGAGGGGGCTGGCATAGCGGCTGGGGCGGCCGCGGCTTCGGCGGTTGGCACGGCGGCGGCGGCTGGCACGAGGCCCGGATGGGTGGGGGCGGGTTCGGCGGCGGTCACGGCCACTGGCGCTGAGGAGAGTAGATATGTTCACCTCATCACTTGCACGCGGTGTCGCTCTGACGATCGTGCTGGCGCCCTCCCTCGGGCTCGCGCAATCGGCGGCCCCGCTCCCCCCGACGGCAGCCCCGGCACCCTCGGCGGCGCCCTCATCGGGCTCGGCAGCGCCTTCCGCCCCAACCCAAGCAGCTGTCGACCAGCGAATCAAAATGCTGCAGTCGCAGCTCGGGATCACCGAGGCGCAGATGCCTTTGTGGTCAGCTTTCACCCAGGCGATGCGCGACAACGCGGCAGCCACGGATGCGCTCTTCACGCAGCGTGCCGGAGCTGTCGCGACGATGAGTGCGCCTGACAACATGCACTCCTACGCCCAGATCGCACGCGCCTACGCAGACAACACCGAGCGCCTCGCGACCGCTTTCGACAGTCTCTATGCGAGCCTCTCGGACACGCAGAAACAGGCCGCCGACACGATGTTCCGGCAGCAGGCGGCAGCCGCCGCCCAGCCCCGCGCCCGGCGCTGACCCGCGCCACGCAGCGATCCCGGATCGCTGCGGCGAGTTTCGCTGGAAACCCCGGCGGGTCTCGGCGATGATGCCCCAAACCCGTGGGAGGGACCGATGGCAAAGGGCATCCTGCTGGCGGCGATGGATTTCTCAGCCGCCCCAGAAGACGAATTTCACGACTGGTACGATCTCGAGCACGTCCCCGAGCGGCTGCGCGTCCCCGGCTTTCTGAACGGCGAACGCTGGATCGGCACCACGAACCCGAAAATCTCGGTCGCGACATACGATCTGGACGATGTCGGCGTGCTGCAGAGCCCGCCCTATCGCGCGATTGCCGGCGAGAATTCATCGCCCTGGACAAAGCGCACGGCCCGCTTCCGCAAAAGCCTGATGCGCTATGAGGGTGAGCAGCTGTTTCCCGGCGACCGCACGGCACCTGCTGAGGCTGCGGCGCTCCTGGTCATCGCGATGAATATCGCCGCCGAGCATGAGAGCGATTTCAACGAATGGTACAACAAGGAGCACATCCCGGCCCTCAGCGCCGTACTCGGGACGTTGCGCGCCCGCCGCTATCGCGGCACCGGCGCCGCGCAGCGTTATGTGGCGCTGTACCATTTCGCCTCGCCCGAGGTGCCGAGTTCGGCCGAATGGCGCAAGGCCGCGGACACGCCCTGGACGCACCGTCTGCGGCCGCACTTCGGCGACATGATACGGTTCGCCTGCCGCCGCTACCGCCGCGCCGGATAGCATGGATATCGGCTTTACCGAAGAGCAGGAGCTGCTGCGCTCGAGCGCCCGAAGGTTCCTCGAAAACGAATGCCCCTCTGCCTTTGTCCGCCAGCGCATGGCGGAGCCGGCGGC
>JAFAHQ010000251.1 GCA_019237135.1 Alphaproteobacteria bacterium | reverse complement strand
AGGTTTCCGCTGCTGCGCAGTCTGAAATTCGACGACATCGAATATGGAATTAAGGCGAGCATTACCGACGCCTCGATTGCCAAGGCGGCGATCGATCGCGACCTGAGCAACGGTGCCTTCAGCCTCGAGATCAGCCGACCCGGCGTCCACCTCCAAGGGAATGCGCGTTTCGACGACATTCCGATAAGCATAGACGGCGGAGTGTTCTTCAGGCCGAAGGACGGTGTCCGCGCTCGATACCGCGTCGCGTTGACGCTAGATGACCAGCAACGGCGTCAGCTCGGATTCGAATATTTACCCGACCGAATTCGCGGACCCATCGGCGTTGATCTGACGTACTCAGCCTTCGAGGCAGGCCGCGCCGAGGCCGATGCCCGTCTCGACCTCCATGCGGCGAGCCTGTTCGTTGAGGAGGCGGGTTGGAATAAGGCGCCTGACGTGCCGGGCACCGGGAGACTCATACTCGATCTTGCGAACGAGCAGATCACACGGCTGCGCGAAATCGAGGTGAAAACGGCAGGCCTCTACGGGAAGTTCGGGATCAAACTCACTCCGGATAGAGGGAGGATCGAGCGTGTTGACATCGAGCGCCTCGTCATCGGCGGCGACGACATCGCCGGTCACGTTGCCCTGCGACCGGACGGCGGTTGGCATGTCGAGCTGCACGGCCCAACGCTCGATCTGACCCATTGGTTGAGTGACTCAGGGAACGACAGCCTGTCCCGGCATTCGGCCGTCGATCCGCCGCTGCTGGTCGATGCGCGCCGTGGCCGTTTGATCCTCGGGCCACGTCGGCAGGTTCGCAACGTATCGGCACAGCTTTTCCGCGAGGGCGACAACTGGCAAGCCGCGCGGATCGACGCGCGCTTTGTGAACGGCCATGAGCTTGCCTTGCGGTTCGGGAGCGAAGCCGAGAAACGAGGCCTCAGCTTCCTTTCCGATGATCTCGGCGCGACTTTGAGTCTTCTCGACGTCACCAACAACATCGTCGGCGGACGGGTAACCATTACTGGCCAGGTCTCGGATACGGCGGGCAAGCGCATTCTTCGCGGGCATATCGACGGCGAGAACTACTACCTGATCCGCGCGCCGGGCCTTGCCAAGGCTCTGTCGCTTACCTCGCTGAACGCGATCGGCAGCATGCTTGCCGGATCGGGCATTCCCTTCAGCACGCTGCGTGGCGACTTCGCCTACAGCGAGGACCGTCTCGTCCTCGAAAATCTCCTCGCCTATGGCGGAGCGCTTGGTGTGACCGCCAACGGCCTGCTCGAATTGGGTCCGCAGCGACTCGATATCCAAGGCACGATCGTCCCTGCCTACACACTGAATTCGATCATCGGCAACGTGCCGGTGCTCGGCTCATTGCTGCTCGGCGGCGAAGGGCAGGGTCTATTCGCCGCCAACTATCGGGCCACGGGATCAACCGCTGATCCTCAGGTCTGGCTCAATCCGCTGAGCGCGCTTACTCCGGGCTTCCTACGCCGGCTCTTTCAGCCCAATTTCGGCATCCCACCGTCAGTACGCGAGTCTTTAGGGGCCGAGTGACTCAGACTGGGCGTACGAGCACGTGGCGCTTGCGGCCTGCGCTAAGCCTGATAAACCCGTGCGGGTCGAGATCAACGAGAGAGATGGGTTCGGTCTCACTCTTGACTGGGCGATCATTGACCCGGGCGCCGCCACCGCGAATGAGGCGGCGTGCTTCGCCTTTAGAGGCAGCGAGCTTGGCGTCCGTAAACAAATCGAACGCCGCGATTCCGCGCCCTAGAGTGTCGCGCGATACTGCCAACATTGGCAATTCACTCGCGAGACCGCCGACCTCGAACACGGCGCGCGCCGTTTCCGCAGCGGCCAGAGCAACCTGCTGACTATGGGCGAGCGTTGTCACCTCGGTGGCAAGGAACTTTTTTGCCTCGTTGATCTCACTGCCCTCAAGCCGCTCTAGCCGGGCGATCTCACCGATCGGAAGTTCCGTGAAGAGGCGTAGAAAGCGGCCGACATCGGCGTCCTCGGTATTGCGCCAGAATTGCCAGTACTCGTAGGGGGAAAGCTTCTCAGTGTTGAGCCACACGGCACCGCCGACGCTCTTTCCCATCTTTGCGCCAGATGCGGTTGCGATCAGCGGCGTCGTCAGGCCGAAGAGGGTGCGCCCGTCTATCCTCCGCCCGAGCTCGACGCCGCCGACGATGTTGCCCCACTGGTCGGAGCCGCCGATCTGCAGCTCGCAGCCAGAACGCCGTGCCAGCTCGACGAAGTCAAAGGCCTGCAGGATCGGATAGTTGAATTCAAGAAAGCTGAGCGGCTGGTCGCGCTCGAGCCGCAGCCGTACGCTATCCTGGGTCAGCATCCTGTTGACCGAGAAATGACGCCCGACATCGCGCAGCAGCGGAATGTACCGGAGCTCGTCGAGCCAATCGGCATTGTTGACCATGAGGGCGTCACTTGGTCCGTCGCCAAAATCGATGAACTTGGCGAAGACCAAGCGGATCCCCGCCATGTTGCGGCCGATCTCGGCATCGTCGAGCAACCGCCGTGCCTCGTCTTTGCCGGAAGGGTCGCCGATCCGCGTGGTGCCGCCGCCCATCAGAACGATCGGCTTGTGGCCGCATTTCTGGAACAGCCGCAACAGCATGATGCCAACGAGGTTACCGACGTGCAGACTGTCCGCCGTACAGTCGTAGCCGATATAGCCGCTCAGGCGCCCGCTGTGGAGCCGCTGATCGAGCGTTTCGAAATCGGTGCACTGATGGATAAAACCACGTTCGATCGCGGCCGAAAGAAACTCAGAGCGAGGTGTCGACATGACTGCGTTACCTAGCATAGGCGCCGAGACGGGACCACAAGACTCCCGGCGACTCTGGCGCGCTCTCGGGCTGATGAGCGGCACCTCGCTCGATGGGATCGACGTTGCGATGATCGAGACCGATGGTGAAGAGCGGGTGGTTCCCGGCCCCTCGCTGACGATCCCTTACTCGGAGGGATTTCGCAAGCGATTGAGATCGGTTCTCGGCGGCGTCGGCCCGGTCGGCGAGGTTGAAGACGAGCTAACCCAGCATCATGCCGACGCGGTAGTGCAATTTTCCCGACGCCACCCCGAAAAGCGTATCGACATCCTCGGCTTGCACGGTCACACCATCCTGCATCGCCCGGACGAACGGCGTACCTGGCAGTTAGGCGACGGCGCGCTGTTGGCGCGGCTGCGTCGGCTCGACGTCGTCGCCGATTTCCGATCGGCCGACGTTGCCGCAGGCGGCCAGGGAGCACCACTCGCCCCACTATTCCACGCCGTTCTAGCCGCGCCGCTGCCGAAGCCACTTGCGATCCTCAACATCGGCGGGGTCGCCAATGTCACCTGGATCGGCGAGGGGACGGAAATTCTTGCCTTCGACACCGGGCCTGGAAACGCGCTGATCGACGATTGGGTGCGGCAGCACACCGGTATTTGGGCGGATATCGGCGGCACAGCCGCCCGCGCCGGACGGGTGTCGGCCGCGCATGTCGCGCGATTCCTCGCAGCCCCTTTCTTTAAACGTCCGCCGCCAAAATCGCTTGATCGGGACGATTTCCGCAAAGCCGTGCCCCACGGCATTTCATTCGAGGACGGAGCCGCCACTCTGACAGAGATCACCGCCGCTGCGGCTGCGGCAGCGGCTTCCTATTTCCCGGTGCCGGCGTGCAAATGGCTGGTATCCGGTGGTGGGAGGCGCAATCCAATGCTTATGGAGGCGCTCGGCCGGCGTCTTGGCGCGGCTGTGTCTCCTGTGGAAGCAGTCGGCTGGGACGGGGATGCAATAGAGGCACAAGCCTTTGCCTATCTAGCGGTGCGCTCGGTGCGAGGTCTGCCGCTCTCTCTGCCTTCGACGACGGGTGTCTCCCGGCCGACGTCGGGGGGCCGTCTGTTCACCGCACCGCGCTAGGAATCGAATCGGACAGCTTCCGCAGTTTCTTAGCGGGTGACGAGACGGCGTTCAACGGTGGCGGCCTTGATTACCTTTTGCAGTTTTTCGAATGCACGCACTTCGATCTGACGCACCCGTTCGCGTGAGATGCCGTATTGTTGCGACAGCTCCTCAAGGGTAGTCGGGTTGTCGCGCAGCCGTCGTTCGGTCAGGATATGACGCTCGCGGTCGTTCAGGTGGGTCATCGCCTTTTCGAGTAGATCGCGACGCAATCCGAGTTCCTGACGTTCACCGAGCCGGGTCTCCTGGCTCTCGCTTTCATCGACTAGCCAATCCTGCCACTCACCCTCGCTGTCGGTCCTCAGCGGCGCATTGAGCGAATGGTCGGGGCTCGCCAGCCGACGGTTCATGCTGATGACATCGGCTTCAGGGACATCGAGCTCGGTGGCGATCTTCTTCAAGTTTTCGGGTGAGAGGTCGCCCTCCTCCATTGCTTGGAGCTGACCCTTCAGTTTGCGCAGATTGAAAAAGAGCTTTTTCTGCGCCGCTGTGGTGCCCATTTTGACGAGCGACCAAGAGTGCAGGATGTATTCCTGGATCGCGGCGCGGATCCACCACATGGCATAGGTCGCCAGACGGAAGCCGCGATCGGGATCGAAGCGTTTGACCGCCTGCATCATTCCGACATTGCCCTCGGAGATCAGCTCCGATAGCGGCAGACCGTACCCGCGATAGCCCATCGCGATCTTGGCGACAAGCCGCAAATGGCTGGTCACCAGCCGGTGCGCTGCCTCAGGATCCGCATGCTCCTTCCAACGCTTGGCGAGCATGTACTCCTGCTCCGGTTCAAGCATCGGAAATTTGCGAATTTCCTGAAGATACCGTGTCAGGTTTCCTTCCGAGGAAATGGAAGGTACCGAAAGGGTGGCCATCGACGACATTGCTCCGAGTTGGCGATAGACAAACGCCAGAAGGGACGCCTCGATCCCTCTTCCGAGAAGCCTGGTTTGTAACCTACTAAAACAGTCGGATTTTGTCCAGTTTAAAGTTGCTCTAAATTACCCAGGAGTTCGCAAAGGTCCGCGGGCAATGGGCTAGCGAAACTGAGACGGCCGCGGCCGGCGGGGTGTGTGAAACCGAGCAAACGCGCGTGCAAAGCCTGACGGGGAAACTTAGCGATCCGGGCCCCAATCGCGCCGCCGCGCGCGACGGCGCGTCCAGCGCGCGTGCCGTATATCGGATCGCCGATCAGGGGGTGTCTGCGATGAGCAAGATGCACCCGGATCTGATGTGTTCGGCCTGTGGCAAGACGGCATTCGAGAAGTGCCGCCTGGACGTGGAACGAGCGCTCGACGCGATAATGCGTGATCGCCGGTTTTCCTCCGCCCTCCCCGACAACAGCCATTTTCTTTCGGTTAACAACGCTGCGGCCGATGTTACCGGCGATCTCTCCTGCGAGAGGAGTTGGCACACCCCAAACTATTGCCGCATAGGCGCGGTCGACTCGGCGCAACATAAAGTCGCACGAGAGGGCGTGATGGGCGGCCTCGGTCTTGGCGACGACCATCAGCCCGCTTGTGTCCTTGTCGAGGCGATGGACGATCCCCGGTCGAAGAACCCCGCCAATCCCAAACAGACTCGCGCCGCAATGGCTGATCAGGGCGTTAACGAGTGTCCCATCGGGGTTTCCCGGCGCGGGGTGGACAACCAACCCTGCAGGCTTGTCGATAACGATCAGATGCCTATCCTCAAAGCGGATATCCAGCGCAATTGGCTGCGCAATTGGGCGCGCGTCCATATCATCGGGAAGAAATACGACGAAATTCTGGCCGCCCCGGACCCGCAACGCCGGGTCGCGCAGCGTTACCCCTTCGCACACGACATGTCCGGCATAGATCAGCCGTTTGAGCCGAGTGCGCGAGAGAGCCGGGAGCTGGAGGGCAAGCGCGCGATCAAGGCGCTGACCGTCCTCGTCGGCGCCGGCAAGGACGGTGGTGGTGCTACCGTCAGGCGCGCCGCGTTCAGCCGTCACCATCGAGCTTTTATGTCGCATAGGGGCAGAGAGGTCTCTGCGGACTGAGACGAATGCGCGCTCTCAAGATCCTGGTCGTGGTGATGGGTGTCATGCTGATCGGCGGCTTCGCGCTTCTAGTTGCGGTCATCGCCGGACGGCTGTCACGCGGCGGCAGTGTCCCTCGCTCCTTCGCCGCCACCACGATCGACATCCCGCGTGACGCCCGGATCGGGACGATGACGGCTGGGACGGACCGCCTCGTCCTGGAATTGGTGCTGCCCGAAGGCGCGCGCCAGCTCGTTGTCGTCGATTTGGCGACGGGAGCACGCCTAGGCATCATCGAATTGCGTGAGCCGCCCTGACTTCAGCAGATTTTCCGGCGATTCGGTATCGCGCGCTGCTCCCGAGGCTACGATCTGGTCGCTGCTTGCCGGTTTCGAGCCATTGCGCGACCAATTGTGCGAACCGGAAACAGTCATCTTGAAAGCCGTGCTGAATATTCCGAACTTGTCGCCGACACGCACCGTTGGTTCAGCGGACCTTGATCACGAGCGTCTATGTACCCTTTGAAGTTGTCGCTTCCAACGCCCGATTCTCGCAACCGCACCGGCGCTGAATGATGACGCCGTCCCGCGTGCCGGGCGTGCCCTGGGCCGGCTCCGATGCCTAAGGGCGCCTTCGCTCACAGCCGTAGCTTCTCGGCGGTTCCCCTGAACGGGAAGCCGCCTTTTTGATGTTCGAGAGATCGGGGAGACTCGAGATGAGCAAGAAGACGAACGGTGCAAGGCTTGCCGACAAGCCTAATCCCATCCGTTCCGTCCTGACGAGCGCGGGTTGCGATGGAGCGGAGGGTGGAAGGCAAATCGGTGCGCGTACTTTGGGACCAGTATCGGATCTCGAGCGACATCTACCCTCGGATTGGTGGCGCACTTTGTTCAACTCGCTGTATCTCGAAACCGACGGCGACGTGATCGAGAACGACCACAATACCAGCGAAGAGGTCGACCTCCTGGTTCGCACTGTCGGGCTCGAACGCAACGACCGCATCCTCGATTTGTGCTGTGGCCAAGGCCGCCACTCGCTTGAACTCGCCCGGCGCGGCTTTCCCCATGTTACCGGGCTCGACCGGTCGCGCTATCTGATCCGTCTCGCCCGCAAACGCGCCAAACAGCGCGGCCTCCAGGTCTCGTTCCACGAAGGCGATGCGCGACGCTTTCGCCTTGGCGACACTGAGTTTCATTGCGTCTGTCTTCTGGGAAACTCGTTTGGCTATTTCGAGCGTCCGGAAGACGATCTCGCCGTGCTCGAAGCGGTCAAGCGGGCCCTCGCCTCCCGCGGCGCGCTCGTTATGGATTTGATGGATGGCGAGTGGATGCGTCGGCATTTCAATCCGCGTTCGTGGGAGTGGATCGACCAGAACCATTTCGTCTGTCGCGAGCGTGACCTCGCCGAGGACGGCGATCGGCTGATCAGCCGCGAGGTCGTGGTGCACGCTGAGCGCGGCGTCATCGCCGATCAATTCTACGCCGAGCGGCTCTATTCGAAAGAGCGTCTCGAAGCGTTGCTGACCGGAGCCGGCTTCACGAATGTCCGCTTCCATCCGCTATTGGCCCCGGATTCGCAACGCAATCAGGATCTCGGGATGGTGGCGCACCGGCTGTTTCTGACCTGCGAGGCGCCGCGCCGCGCACGGCGGCTGCCGCGCCGTGCTGCGCTGTTTGCCGATGTCACGGTTGTTCTCGGTGATCCGCGCCTCCCCGACCCAGTCAAGCGCAACGGACGCTGGAACGAAGAGGATATTGAGACAATCGAGCGGCTCAAAGCTGCGTTGCAAGAGCTGCCCGATTATCGCTTTCGCTTTCTCGACAACCACGCCTCGCTCTATACCGAGTTGCGGGCGAATCGCCCGTATTTTGTCCTGAATTTTTGCGACGAAGGCTTCAACAACGACGCGTTTATGGAAATGCACGTGCCGGCAGTCTTGGAGATGCTCGATATTCCCTATAGCGGAGCCGGCCCCGCCTGCCTCGGTCTGTGCTACAATAAGTCACTGGTCCGCGGTGTGGCCCAGGCGATAGACGTGCCGGTACCGGCCGAGACCTATTTCAATTCGGATGACTTCGCGGCCACTATACCATCGGTATTCCCGGCGCTAATCAAGCCGAACTTCGGTGACTCCTCGATCGGCATTACGAAAGACGCGGTAGTCCATACGTGGGAAGAGGCGATCACCTGCCTCGGACGGCTGCGCAAAGAGATGCCGCGCTGCCCGATTCTGATACAGGAATTTTTAACTGGACCCGAATACTCGATTGGGATCATCGGCAATCCGGGGCTTGGGTACCACGTGCTGCCGCCCTTGGAGGTTGACTATTCGGGCCTCGACCCCGCGCTGCCGCGTCTCTTGCCCTATGAATCGAAGTGGATCCCGGATTCTCCTTATTGGTCGCAGATCCGCTATCGCGAGGCGGGGCTAGACGAGGAAACGCGCCGCAAGATTATCGACTACGCGAACATTCTGTTTGAACGGCTCGGATGCCGCGATTATGCGCGGTTCGATTTTCGCGCCGATGCCGAGGGCGAGATTAAGCTACTCGAGGCCAACCCAAACCCGGGCTGGTGCTGGGACGGCAAGCTCAACCTGATGGCCCAACTTGCCGGATTGCGCTATTCCGACCTCCTGAAGTTGATTGTCGAGGCCGCACAGGACCGAGTGGCCGCGCAGCATCCGGGCCTCGTGATCTCGTTCGCTGAACGCCGAGATCAGCGTTTCGCACTGCGGAGCCGGAGATAACGCGCGCCGCGGTTTCGAGGCCGTCATCAAACTGTCATTCTTTCGAATTTGCCCTTGCGTTTCCTGCCGATGAGCGTATCTATCGAGGTCTCGACGCACTCGCACGTGCCTATGGCCCACGGTGGTTATGCAACGACGTAACGCGTCCTTTTTGGTCTTCCGGCCGGTAAGGTCGGTCCCGAGAGGGAGGTCGGTATGGTTGCTATCCGACTCAGGGGCGTGGTGCCCTGCCTTGATGCCAATCTTCGCGGAACACGTCTGCGCGGGCGGGGCAATCGGGTCATCGATCCGAGCAGTTTGAGCTAAGTCAAGAAAACCGACCGATACCGCCTCGAGAGGGCGGGTCGGCTTTTCTTCGGTTCGTGCTCGGCCGAACCAACGGCGCGGCTGCGGATCCATCGCACCACCGCGGCTCGAGGGTTCGTCCCGGGAAAGCGATCATGCTCAGCCGCTTCACGTAAGGATGACCCCCGATCATGACTCAAAGAATCAACCGATTCCTCGCCGAAAACCGTCCCGAGACGCCGTGCCTGGTCGTCGATCTCGATGTGATCGCAGAGGCTTACGATCTACTACGTTGGTACCTGCCGCTCGCCAGCGTCTACTATGCCGTGAAGGCGAACCCAGCACCGCAGATCGTCGCGATGCTCGAGCGCAAGGGCGCCAATTTCGACGTCGCGAGCCGCGGCGAGATCGAGCTCTGCCTCACCAACGGTGTCGCCGCCGACCGGTTGTCCTTTGGCAATACCATAAAGAAGGAAAAAGATATCGTCTTCGCCCATCAAGCAGGGCTCCGACTGTTCGCCTTCGACAGCGCGCCAGAGCTCGACAAGTTGGCGCGAGCGGCGCCTGGCGCGCGTGTATTCTGCCGCATACTCGTCACCTGTGATGGCGCCGAGTGGCCCTTGTCGCGCAAATTCGGCTGTGCTCCGGACATGGCAGTCGGGCTGCTGCGCCGGGCCCGCGATCTCGGTCTCGATCCTTATGGCGTGTCTTTTCATGTGGGCTCGCAGCAAACCGATCTCGGGCAATGGGACGGAGCGATCGGCGCCGCGGCGCGCATGTTCTCGCTTCTGGCAGAGGCGGATATCGAGCTGCGCATGGTCAATATAGGCGGCGGGTTTCCCGCACATTATCGTGGTGATGTGCCGGCGATCGACGGCTATGCCCACGCGGTAATGGTGGCGGTCACACGGCATTTCGGCAACCAACTGCCAGAGATCATCGCCGAGCCGGGACGCTCGCTGGTCGGCGATGCCGGTATCATCCAGAGCGAGGTCGTGCTGATCTCGGAGAAGGGCGGCGGCGACCACCGGCGCTGGGTCTATCTCGACGTCGGCAAATTCAACGGGCTGGCCGAGACCATGGATGAGAGCATCAAGTATCGGATCGCGACCCCCGGC
>JAFAHQ010000195.1 GCA_019237135.1 Alphaproteobacteria bacterium | reverse complement strand
GCCGGGGTCACGTCGAAAGCGTAGTTGGCGGCAGGGCTATCCTGTGGCGTGAGTCGCACGGCGACGCGCCGCCCGTCGTCGCTCCAACCCTCGATATGCGTGACCTCGCGGCTGTCGCGCCGCTCGATCGGGATCTCGGCACCGCTCTCGATCTCCCAGTCGATGGTCGGCGAGGGAAGTGCCACATAGAACGGGATGTTGTTGTCGCGGGCCGCCAGCGCCTTTGTGTAGGTGCCGATCTTGTTCGCGACATCGCCGCCCGCGGTGGTGCGGTCGGTGCCGACAATGCACAGATCGACGAGGCCTTCGCGCATCACGTGCCCGGCGGCGTTGTCGACAATGACGGTGTGCGGCACGCCGTGCTCGGCGAGCTCCCAGGCGGTCAGCCCGGCGCCCTGGTTCCGCGGCCGCGTCTCGTCGACCCAGACATGCACCAGGATGCCGTCGTCGTGGGCGCGGTAGATTGGGGCGAGAGCGGTCCCCCAATCGACCGTGGCGAGCCAGCCGGCGTTGCAATGGGTCAAGACATCGACCCGCCCACCCATGCCCTTGCGCCGCTGCGCCTCAGCAATCAGGCCCTCGCCGTGTCCGCCGATCGCGCGGTTGATCGCGACATCGGCTTCGGCGATTTCGCCCGCCTGAGCCAACGCCGCGGCGTACCGGCGGTCCTCCGGCAGGACCCGAAGCACGCGCTCCATCTCGGCCAGCGCCCAGCGCAGGTTGACGGCGGTCGGTCGGGTGGCGGAAAGCGCTGCGACAGCGGCCGCGAGCCCGGCATCGGACGGATCGTCGGCGATCGCCAGCGCCACACCATAGGCGGCCGTCGCGCCGATCAGCGGCGCGCCGCGCACCTGCATCGTCCGGATCGCCCGCACCGCGTCCTCGAGCGTATTCAGCCCAACGGTCACGAGTTCGTGGGGCAATTTTGTCTGATCGATGATCTCGACCGTATACCCGTCGGATGCCGGCCAGATCGTGCGCATCGGCTGACCCCGGACTTTCATGTTCCTGCCTCGGGGTCCGAGCGCCGCAGCACCCGGCCGGCAACCGCATCGAGGCGCGCCAGCACCTCCGGATCGCGGCGCTCGGGTGCGGTGATCAGCGCCTGATCGAGAGCCCGCTGGCACCCCTGCCGGCACGGCCCCACATGCCCCGACAGCATCGGGACGACGCTCTTGATCAGCGCCCTGGCTTTTTCCGCGTTGGCAAGCAGAAACCCGATGACCATGTCGACGGTGACCGCATCGTGGCCCGGATGCCAGCAATCGTAATCGGTTATCATCGCGACGGTCCCGTAGCAGATCTCGGCCTCCCGGGCGAGCTTGGCCTCGGGCATATTAGTCATACCGATCACGTCGCACTTCCAGGTGCGGTACAGCTCGCTTTCGGCAAGGCTCGAGAATTGCGGCCCCTCCATGACAAGATAGGTGCCGCTGCGCTGGAGCGTGATACTGGCCTGAGCCCCGGCTGCAATCAGCGCGTCGCCGATCCGTCCGCAGACCGGATGCGCCATCGAAACATGCGCGACGCAGCCCTTCCCAAAGAAGCTCTTTTGCCGCGCAAAGGTGCGGTCGATGAACTGATCAACGACGAGGAAATCGCCGGGCTGGAGATCCTCGCGCAGGCTGCCGACGGCGGAGAGCGATACGATGTCGGTAACGCCGCAGCGCTTCAGCGCGTCGATATTGGCGCGATAGTCGATCTCGGACGGCGGCAGCACGTGGCCACGCCCATGGCGGGGCACGAATATGACGGGCTGGCCGTTCAGCGATCCAAAACAGAATTCGTCGGAAGTCCGGCCCATTGGGCTTTCGACCCGCCGCCACTCAACATCCGCGAGCCCGTCGATTTGATAGAGCCCGCTGCCGCCGATGATGCCGATGACGGGGCCGGCCATTTGGCACTTAGTGGATCGGAGCCCAGATCTTGCGCTTTGCCGCGTAAAACACGCCCGCGGCAACGATCAGAAACATGATCACTTTAAACCCGATGCGGTGACGATCGTCGAGGTTGGGCTCGGCTGCCCAGGTCAGGAAGCTCGTGACGTCGTGCGCCATTTGCGGCACGGTCGCAGGCGTGCCGTCGGCAAAAGTCACGGAATTGTCGCTAAGCGGCGGTGGCATCGCGATTTGATGACCCGCGAAAAACTCGTTGTAGTTCATTCCTTCGAGCATCTTGAAGCCTTCCGGCGCTTCCTTGTAGCCGGTCAAGATCGCGTAGACGTAATTTGGGCCGCCCGGTCGGGCCTTCACGATCAGCGACTGATCCGGCGGAAGGGCCCCGTTATTGGCGGCGCGCGCCGCCTGATCGTTCGGGAATGGTCCGGGAACCGGGTCGGAGGGCCGGCCCGGCCTCTGGTACATCTGGCCTTCGTCGTTTGGTCCGTCGGTAACCTGATAGCCGGCGGCAATCGCTTTAACCTCGTCCTCGTTGTAGCCGATTTCGGCAAGGTTGCGGAAGTAGAGGTGCTTGACCGGATGGCAAACCGAACAGACCTCTTTGTAGACCTGGAAACCACGCTGCAGTGACGCCAGGTCGTACGTGCCGAAAACGCCCTCAAAGGACCACTCCTGACGCGGCAGCGGGATCTCGTCGGCAGCCCGGACAAGCACGGGAGCCAGCAGGACGGTGCTCAGCGCCATGGCGGCGAAAACGTGCTTCAGCATTTCAGGGCTTCGCCAGCGGCGCTCCGGCGCCACTGAGACGCGCTCCGCCGCTCTGAACGGCGGCGCTGATGCTGCTCGGCAACGGCAATGGCCGCTCGAGCTTGCCGATCAGCGGGAACAGGATCAGCATATGGATGAAATAATAAAGTGTGGCGATCTGCCCGACGGTCACGACGATCCCTTCGGGCGGGTTCGCGCCGACCCAGCCGAGCGCGATCACGTCGATCACCAGCAGCCAAAACACCCTTTTGTAGATCGGCCGAAAGCGGGCGCTGCGCACCGGCGAAGTGTCGAGCCACGGCAGGAAAAACAATATGAAAATCGACGAGAATGCCAAAATCACCCCGGCCAGCTTGCTGGAAATAAACAGGATCGGAAATGTAATCGAGCGGAGAATGGCGTAATAGGGCAGCAGATACCATTCCGGCACGATGTGGTTCGGCGTCTGCATCGGGTTCGCTGGAATATAGTTATCGGGCTCCCCCAAGAAATTGGGTGCATAGAACACGAAGAAGGCATAGATCAACAGGAATACGGTCAGCCCAAACAAGTCCTTGATTGTATAGTAAGGATGAAACGGAATGGTATCCTGCGGTCCTTTTTGATCGATCCCGAGCGGGTTGTTGGAGCCGTGGCGATGCAACGCGACCAGGTGCAGAAGGACTATGGCGACAATGACGAAGGGTAACAGATAGTGCAGCGCGTAGAAGCGGTGCAATGTCGGATCGCCTACGGTAAAGCCGCCCCAGAGGAAGGTCACGATGCCCGGCCCGATGACGGGAATTGCCGAGAACAGGTTGGTGATAACCGTGGCCGCCCAGTAGCTCATCTGGCCCCAAGGCAGGACATAGCCCATGAACGCCGTGGCGACCAGCAGCAGGAGGATGATCACGCCGATTATCCACAGCAGCTCGCGCGGAGTCTTGTACGATCCGTAATAAAGTCCACGGAACAGATGGATGTAAACAATGGCGAAGAACATCGACCCGCCATTCATATGGAGATAGCGAAGAAGCCAGCCATAATTCACATCGCGCATTATTCGCTCGACCGAGTCGAAGGCGAGATCGGCACTCGGCGTGTATTGCGTGGCAAGCATGATGCCGGTGACGATCATGACCACCAGCATGATTCCGGAGAGCGATCCGAAGTTCCACCAATAACTTAGGTTTCGCGGGGTAGGGTACTCATTTAACTCATGATTCAGGAATTGAACGAATGGCAGTCGGTAGTCGATCCAGCGGATGATCCGCGCGGTGGCTCCGGGGCGAGTGTCAGCCATGGCGCCCTCCTAGCCGATGGTGATGGCGGTGTCGCTGGTGAATTTGTAAAGGGCCTTGCTCGCCAACTCGGCTTCCCCCGGGAGCCACAGATTGAGTGGCGCCGGTCCCTGGCGGATCCGTCCCGAGGTATCGTAGACCGAGCCGTGGCACGGGCAGAACCAGCCGCCGTATTGACCCCGGGGGTCACCGGTATGCTGACCGAGCGGGATGCACCCGAGATGCGTGCAGACGCCGACGATGATTAGCCATTCCGGTTTCTGAACACGCTCGGAATCCTTCTGCGGATCACGCAGCTGGGAGATGTCGACGTCTTGGGCGGCCTTGATTTCCTCGGGCGTGCGATGGGCGATGAAGACTGGTTTGCCGCGCCATTTGACGGTCAGACGCTGGCCGACTTGGACTGGCGCGAGGTCTACTTCAGTCGTCGATTCCGCCAGGGTGTCGCGCGCCGGGTTGAGGGTATCGATGAACGGCCAGATCGTCGCAGCGACGCCGACCCCGCCGATCGCACCAGCCGTCAGAAGCAGGAAGTCGCGCCGCGTCTCGCCGGGATGTGCTTGGTGAACGTTCTGCTGCGCGACGTCGGCCATTCACAAACCTCATATCCGGGCGGCCGTTGATCCGGCACGGTCCATGGCGCGAAGCTATACCGATGATAGAAGCGAACTATGCGACAGACTGCCGCAGAATTACGCGGCGCGCTGAATATTTGATGATTCCGTTATGATGCTTTGGCGCATACCTAGCGGGCTGGAGGTTATTTGCGCCTCGCCTTGTTCGAGCCTGACATACCGCAGAACACCGGCGCTCTACTGCGGCTTGCAGCCTGCTTTGGGGTCGAGGTCGACCTGATCGAGCCATGCGGCTTCCTGCTCGACGACCGGCGCCTCAAACGCGTCGCCCTCGATTACACGGCGAACATTTCGCTTCGGCGGCACGCCTCGTGGCAAGCCTTTCTCGTCGATCGTGATCCGCGAACGCGGCTGATTTTGATGACGACATCCGGATCCGTCGCGCTGCATCGGTTCGCGTTTGCAGCCAATGACACGATCTTGCTCGGGCGGGAGAGCGCGGGCGTGCCCGAGGCAGTGCATCACGCCGCCTCCGAGCGCGTAGTAATCCCCTTGCGCCAGCCCGCCCGATCGCTCAACGTCGCGCTTGCCGGCGCGATCGTGCTGGCAGAGGCGTTGCGTCAAACCGCACTCTTCCCCGGGCAATGACCGAAGTTCGCGTCTCTTTTCCTCCTGATCCGGTCCAATGTGCCAGGGCCGAAACTTGGTTTGCGGGGCTGCGCGACCGGATCTGCGCTGCTTTCGAGGTGATTGAGGACGAATTCGCCCAAGAGCATCCCGCGAAGGAAACAACCGGCCGTTTCGAGCGGACCGAGTGGCAGCGTCCGGGCGGCGGCGGTGGGACGATCTCGGTCATGCGCGGGCGTGTCTTTGAGAAGGTCGGGGTCAACATATCGACCGTTTCAGGGGAATTCTCGCCCGAGTTTCGCAACGATGTCCTGGGGGCATCGGAAGACCCGCGTTTCTGGGCGAGCGGGATCTCCCTCGTCGCGCATATGTGCTCGCCGTTGGTACCCGCGGTACATATGAACACCCGTCACATCGTCACCACGAAAGCCTGGTTTGGCGGCGGGGCCGATCTCACCCCGATTTATCCCGACACGGCTGCGGTGGAGGAATTCCACACGGCTCTCGCCGACGCCTGCGCGACCTACCAACCGGACAGCTATGCCCACTTCAAGGCGTGGTGCGACGAATACTTCTTCCTGAAGCATCGAGGCGAGCCGCGCGGCGCCGGCGGGATCTTTTTCGACTATCTCGACAGCGGCGACTGGGAGCGGGACTTTGCCTTTCTTCGCTCGGTCGGCGAGGCCTTCCTCGCGGTTTATCCGGGGATCGCGCGAACGCGGATGTGGCTTCCTTGGACGGCCGAGCAGCGGCGTCACCAGCTCGTCCGCCGCGGCCGCTACGTCGAGTTCAACCTGCTGTACGACCGCGGGACGACGTTCGGGCTGAAGACCGGCGGGAACGTCGAGGCTATCCTGATGTCGCTTCCTCCCGAGGCGGCGTGGCCGTAATCCGCTTCGTTCAGACCTGCTGGATCGCCGAGAGCAGCCAAGCGCCGGCACGACGGCGAACGAAAGTCCACACCTCTTCGGCCTCGACCGGCACGCGGGGATTACCGCTGACAATGGAGCCCGGGTCGCCGGGCGGATGGCCGAGACGGATGACGTAGTCTATAGCACGCCATCGCATATAGGCGGTGGCGTATTGCAGGTCGCTCTCTTCCCAGCTTTCGGTCAACTCGCCTTTGACGAGCTGCACATTTGACACGATGTTCTGTACGCCCTGGCTGGCATTTCGGGTCAACTCCTCGGAAAAGTAGCTCAACATTTCCGGCGTCATGAGCCGGCGAAGGCGACCGAGATCACCTGCGCTCCAGGCTTCCTGGACGACGGCGTGAAGCGCCTGAAAGGCGCTGAGATCCGCATCCGACAGATTTATATCGCGCCCGCGATCGCCCCTCGCCGGGGCGGCCGAAGCCCCCGCGGAGCGTGGCGTTGAGAACGGCGCGCCGCCGGGCCATCCATTCGAGAACGCGCGTCCGCGGAATAGCCGCACCGCGAAATATATCAACGCCCCGATGATCAAAAGCTCCAGCAACATGCCCATCGCTGACCCCGTCGACGCGCCGTCCGCGGCATAGCCGCTGTGGCCGAATAGCCAGGAACCGAGAAAACCGCCGGCTAGCCCGGTCAAGAAGGGATGGCGCTGGAAGAAGCTGCCGCCCCCGTATGCAGGCACGCCCGGGGTAAGACCGGGTTGCGCCGGGGCCTGTGGCAGCGGCGTCATGCTGCGGCTCAATGGCTGCGCGTTGTTGTTCTCATAGGTGCGTAACCCCCGGCTGCCCATGCTTGAAGAGCGGCCGCCAGCAGAGGCGCCGGCCCGGGCATCGGCGATGACGGGCGCCAAGGCGACGCACGCGCAAAAGAACAGCGCTAGAATGGTGCGCCAGTTTAGCAGTCGTCTCGCCATTGCTCCGCTCGCGCAAGACTTGAGGAGTAGGTTCACGCAAGTGCATATGGGGTGCGTCGGGGCCGGCGGAAGCACCACGGAACGTCGCGGTCGGGAGGGTGGGCTGAACGGAAGCGGCGCTGAGTGCCGTCGACCCTACCTCTCGGCCCGCTTGCTTGATTGGCCAACCAGCCGCGCCCAAATATTACTTATTAATATCCTATGCGACCAGGCGCCGCAAGTGGGTCTGGTCTGCAACTCTCGCTCACCGATGAGGAGAAGCAATGTCACGACTATCGATGTTCAATTCGCCCCTTCTCCTGGGGTTCGATCATTTCGAGCGGGCGCTCGATCGGGTCAGCAAGATTTCCAGCGATGGATATCCTCCTTACAATATTGAACAGCTCGGCGAAAATGCTTTGCGAATCACCCTCGCGGTAGCTGGCTTTACGATGGGTGATCTCGGCATCACAATTGAGGACAACCAGCTCGTCGTGCGCGGCAAGCAGGCGGATGATACGGAGCGCGTGTATCTACACCGCGGCATCGCCGCCCGGCAGTTTCAGCGGTCCTTTGTGCTGGCGGAGGGCATCGAGGTGATTGGCGCGCGACTCGATAATGGACTTCTCCATATTGATCTGGTCCGTCCCGAGGTAGAAAGCCGGGTGCGGACTGTCGAGATCAAGGCGGGCTCCGATAGCGAGCCAAGCTCGCACTCGGCGTGATGATCCAGCCGTTCCGAGCGCAGCTGAAGTCGCCTTCGCCACGGGGCGTCGGAATGACCTTTAGCCGCCGAGCATACATTGAGACGCAACCCACCGGGCCAGGTGGTCCTTACGCGGCGTGGCTGGGAGTGCGATCGATTAATAGAGCGTAGAGCGCGTCCGCGTTGTCCGTCCCGCGCAGCTTTTCGCAGACAGTGCGATCCCGCAATAGTCGGGACACCCGCGCAAGCGCTTTGAGGTGATCCGCTCCTGCGCCTTCCGGCGCCAACAGCAAGAAAATCAAGTCGACCGGCTGATCGTCGATCGCGTCGAACGGAACGGGTCGCTCCAAACGGGCGAAAATTCCGCACAGCGCATCAAGACCGGGAAGCCTGCCATGTGGGATCCCGATACCCATTCCGATTCCGGTCGAGCCGAGCCGCTCGCGTTCGATCAGGACATCATAGATCGTGCGCTCTTGGACGCCGGTCATCGCAGCAGCTCGCTTCGCAAGCTCCTGTAAGGCCTGCTTTTTGTTGGTCACACGCAGCTGAGCAACCACGCTGCGCGGCGTTATCAGATCGGCAATCTCCATCGCCAATCGCGAGGTCACTTCTCGCCGTGACGTGTCCGCCGGGTGGGGTCTAGTTCCGGATCGATCCCCCCGATATTGCCGTCCAGGCGCCGATGGACAATGTTAAGCTCGCCATGTGAGCGGTTGCGGAACACCAACACCGGGGCATTGGCAAGATCCACCCGCATCACCGCCTCGCCGACAGGTCGGTGCTCATCTCGGGAACGACCGCTGGCGCTTCCTCGCCTTCCTCGACAAGCGGTGCTAACACGCGATCTTTGGCACGCTCACCCGCCTCGAAGGCCTCGCGCGCTTGCACATGGCGGTCGCGCAAGCGACGTTTGTATCGACGCATCTGCTTGGCGATCCGCTCGGCGGCCGCGTCAAAAGCTGCGTAGGTCTCGGCGGCCGAAGCGCTGGCATTAACAACGATTCCGCGGCCGATGTGGATGGAAACCTCGGCTCGGCTCAGGTGCGCCTCTTTAGAGAACACCACATGAGCCTCGATCGCGGTCTTGAAATATTTTCCGAGGATTGCGCTGAGGCTCATTTCGACATGCTGGCGTAACACAGCGCCGGTGTCGATTTGCTTACCCGTGACGGTCAATTGCATGGATGCGTTTACCTCTTCCCGCCGAAGCTGGGATGAGATCGAGGCCCCGGGGATCCAAGGTGGGAACGCGCCGACAGGCGGTCAAGCGGCACACGGTATGCGTCCCATATTTTCGCGTCAAGCGGCGCCGCGACTGTGTCATCTCGCACTTCAAAGCGCGAAAAGTTTGTCCCGGCGACGGCGAACCGAAGAGGGGATGCGCATTGCCTCCCGATACTTTGCAACCGTGCGACGGGCAATGTCGACGCCCTCTTGGCGCAACAGTTCGACGATGCCCTCGTCCGAGAGCGTGGCGTCCGGGGGTTCGCCGTCGATCAAGGCGCGGATACGATGGCGGACCGCTTCCGCCGAATGCGCGCCGTTGCCGCCAGATGCTGGGATCGCCGAAGTGAAGAAATATTTGAGCTCATAAAGACCACGCGGTGTGGCCATGTATTTGTTGCTGGTCACCCTGCTGATCGTGCTCTCGTGCATGCCGATCGCATCGGCAATGTCACGCAGGATCAGCGGTCGCAGCGATGCCACACCATAACGAAAGAAGGCGTCCTGCTGACGGACGATCTCGGCGGCGACCTTGAGAATGGTGGTAGCACGCTGGTGCAGCGATTTGACCAGCCAGTTGGCGGCATGCAGCCGCTCGGTCAGGTAGTCTTTCTCGGCCTTGCTGCGCGTCGCCTGGCGAATTCGAGCGTAGTAGCTGTTGTTGACCAGAACGCGGGGCAGGGTTTCCGCATTGAGCTCGAGAACCCACCCGCCCTCGGGCTGCGCCCGCATCAGGATATCGGGCACCACCGGCTGCGCGAGCGGCGGATCAAAGGCGAGCCCCGGCCGCGGATCAAGCGATTTGATCTCGCTGATCATCTCGGCCACATCCGCGGCATCTACGCGGCACACCCGGACTAGTGCAGGAACGTTGCGGGTTGCCAGCAACGGTAAGTGATCGAGCAGAGCCTGCATCGCAGGATCGAACCGGTTCCGATCACGTAATTGGAGAATCAGACACTCCTTCAGGTCGCGAGCAAAGACGCCGGAGGGCTCGAATTGCTGGAGGCGCGCCAAAACACCCTCGACCCGCTCGATACCGCAATCGAGGAGCCGCGCTACGCCATCGAGACGGGCGCGAAGATAACCATCCTCTTCAAGCAGATCGAGAAGATGGAGAGCGATAACCCGATCGCCCTGGTCGCTAAGGTCGGCCCCAATCTGCTCGAGCAGATGCTCACGTAGGGTGCGCAGCCGGGTCGCGGTCTGGTCGAGCCCGGGTCGGCCCTCCGCATCGAAGCCTCCGTTGCGACTGTGCCACGGCTGCGGCTCGCCGCCAAAATCGACCGAGCGATCAGTATCCTCTCCCCATTCCGGTTGCCAATGTTCCGCCGCATCGGGTGTGAATTCGCCGGTGAGCATCTCCGGTCCAGTTGTCGGTGACACCCTCTCTCTGCCGCTGACGTAGTCGCCTTGTGTGTTTTCCCCGACCTCTCGCTCGTGCCGCTCCAGCAACGGATTTTGTTGAATCTCGCCATCGATGAAATTGGTCAGCTCAAGGTTCGAGAGCTGCAGCATTTTAATCGCCTGCTGCAGCTGCGGCGTCATGATCAGCGCCTGCGATTGACGCAGTTCGAGCCGCTGCGAAAATCCCGTCCTGTTCACATCCCGCTCCGTTTGGAGCGGCTTATAGGCTAAACCTATCTCCGAGGTAAACGCGCCTCACGTCAGTATCGGCGACGATTTCCGCGGGGGTGCCCTCCATCAGCACCTGCCCCTCGTGCAGAATATAAGCTCGATCGACGATCTCAAGGGTCTCGCGCACGTTGTGGTCGGTAATCAAAACTCCGATTCCACGATCCTTGAGGTGGGCTACGAGATCGCGAATTTCGCCGACAGCGATCGGATCGATACCGGCCAACGGCTCGTCGAGCAAGATGAAATGAGGCTGGGTCGCGAGTGCCCGGGCAATCTCGCATCGCCGCCGCTCTCCGCCCGAAAGCGCCATTGCCGGTGCCCTCCGCAGATGAGTTATCGAGAATTCGGCCATCAGCGCCTCGAGCATCGACTCGCGCATTTCCAGCGCCGGCTCGGCGATCTCGAGTATTGCCCGAATATTCTGCTCGACCGTGAGACCGCGGAATATCGATGCCTCCTGCGGCAGGTAGCCGATGCCGAGCCGAGCACGACGATACATCGGGAGATCCGTGATATCGTGCCCATCGAGGCTGACAACCCCGGTATCGGCCGTGATCAGCCCAGTTATGATGTAAAAACAGGTTGTCTTTCCTGCGCCGTTCGGTCCTAGCAGCCCTACCGCCTCACCGCGCTGCACCGACACGTTGACGTTGCGCAACACCGGGCGCCGCTTGAAGGCCTTTCCGAGCCCGTGCCCTGAGAGGCCACGATTGTCAGCGACAAGCCGCGGCCTCGCATCGTTGGTTGCCGCAAAAGAGCGAGATTGCGCCGCGCGTGAAGTCACGGCTTTTGCCCCGTGCCCGGGATGCCGTTCGGGCTGAGCCCGCTCGGAGCGCCCGATTGATCCTGACGCACGAAAAGGCCTTCTACGCGCGATGCAGGAGCGCCCGGCTTGCCGACGGTGGGCAACATGCGGCTGACATTGTTGTTCAGATCGACAACGGCGTATTGACCTCGGATCGCATTATCTCCGCGTGTAAGCGTAACGTTGCCTAGCAAGGTGGCGAGCCCCGTATCGGCGTTGTAGACGCCGTAATCGCCCCGGCCGATATCCGTCGGAGTCGAGACGATGACATTGCCCTGAGCATCAATGCGGCTAATTCGGGAACTCTCGTCGCTGCCGCCAGGTGCCCCCGCGGTAGCTCCGGACTTCGTTGTCGGGGTGGAGGATACCGATTTTGCCGGTCGCACCCCGGGCTTGGTCTCCGCAGACTTTGCCTTGTCCTTAGTCATATGAGCGGTGAGCACATCGGCACGGACCCGCTTTACATTATCTCTTACCTCGACAGCGTCGCCTCGGGCGACCGCAACTTGCTTCTGGTCGTACCATTCCAGGCTGTCCCGTGCGGTCACCACATCTGTTGGCGTTGTAAGCTTTAACGCCTTGCCCGTGACGATGCCGATCTGCTGGTCGACATCCCAGACGGCTTGGTCGCCGACGACAGTCTGCGTTTCGCCCTTGATCGTAACGTGACCATCGGCATTGAGGCGGTAGATCTCGGTTTCACCGCTTGCAGCCTTGCTGGGCCGGTAATGCGCAGTCAGCGTGTCGGCGTACACCTCGGTTGTTCCGCGCTTTGCCACCGCGTTGCCGCGGGCGATGTAGACTTGCGCGTCCTGTTGCCACTCGATCCCCGAAGTGGCTGAGATGGCAATCGGCCGGTCTTCTGAAGCAGCGCCAAGGTTCAGCCCCTGAGCGGCTGCGGGCGCGCCAGCGAACGATAGGTAGAGAAGCACCAAAGCGGGGCAAGTACCATTCCAGCGCGGCTGGAATGGGGACGTGGGCGGGCCATCGAAGATCGATCGCGTCAGCATTCGGGCGCAGCGGTCAGCCGCCATTATGTGTCACCTTGGCCGCGGCCCGCATGTCCCGCACCGGGGTTCTGCCGGCATGCTTGGCAGCCGCTTGGGATTTGGCGACAGCGTGAGGAGTTGCGGCCGCCCTGCTGTGGGTTGTTGCCGCCAAAGCACGAGCGGACGGAGACAGCGTCGGAGCCGGGACAGGGGAGACGGCCGCCGCAGTTCCAATCTGTTCGGCCTTGCTCTCAACCGCCGCAGGCAGCGCCGGAGGCTCGGCCGAGGTGCCGCTCGGTTTGGTTCCCTTGAAAAGAAGATGGGATTCACCGGTAAAGATGATGGTCTCGCCTTTCGACAAGACCCGAAAGCCTTGCCCGGTGATGTCCCCCGATGGCCCGTGGCCTTCGACAGGGTCGTGACCTTCGGCGGTATTGTCGGACAGGTTGATGTGTGCGCGCTGGGTTACAAACCGTGTGCCGTTTTCGTGGATGAGGTTGACGTCCATGAAAAGATCCAGCAGCTGGGCCTGTGATTGATATATTCCGGTTGCGGCAGTCAGTACGACGGACGCGCCGCCGTGAACGGTCATCACCGCTTTGGGCCGTTCCAGCGCCATTACATCATTCCGGTCGGGTACTTGGCGGCCGATCGCAGCCGTCACGACATAAGGTCTGTTGTACCGATCAAGTCCGGCGTAGCGAAGGTTAACCATCCGCAGCTCGCGCGCCTCTCGCAGATCGATCGCCTGAAAGCCGAGTCTTACACTTTCCAAGAGCGGCGCCAGCCGTGGCCAGCCGGCTACCAGGAGCAGGAGGGTCACCCCGACCGCCGGCAACACCCGCTTCAAGAAAGCGACGCGCCGGCTGTAACGGTCGTCCAGAATCGGAGCCCGCCAACGCCCGGTTGCTGGCCGCGACCGCGCGACGGGGGCGAGTGGCAACCCCAAGTCCTGCTCCAGCATCTTCAGCGGCTGACGCATCCTTCCGCCTTAGGCAACGCCCGCCCGCAGGCAATCATGCATGTGCAGAAAACCGACCGGTCCTCCGTCTTCGTCGAAGACAAAAAGCGAGGTGATCGCGAAGCGATTCATCAGCCCCAATGCGTCGACCACCAGTGCCGCGGCCGCGATGGTCTTCGGTTTGTCATGCATGACTTCGTAAACAGTGCGTTCCAGCAGCGAACTACCCATGTGCCGGCGGAGATCACCATCGGTGATGACGCCGATCAGGCGGTCTCCCGAATCGCACACGCCGACACAGCCGAAGCTCTTTGCCGTCATCACGAGGATCGCGTCGGACATGCGCGTGCCGAGTGGTACGAGCGGGATCTCCTCCCCCCTGTGCATGATATCGCGTACCCGCAGCAAACGCCGACCGAGCCTTCCGCCGGGATGAAACAGTCGAAAATCGGCAGAAGAGAAACCCTTGCGCTCCAACAAAGCAATCGCGAGCGCGTCTCCCAGGGTCATCATCATCGTCGCCGAGGTCGTCGGCGCGAGCCCCATTGGGCAGGCCTCGGCCGCTGACGGCAGCAACAGCACGATGTCGGCCGCCTCGGCGAGCGTCGATCGCGCGCCTGCGGTGATCGCGATGAGAGGGATCTCAAAGCGCCGGGAGTAGGCGACGATGTCGGCGAGTTCGCTGGTCTCACCGGAGTTCGACAGAGCGAGGATCACATCGTCGGACCCAATCATGCCGAGATCGCCATGGCTTGCTTCGACAGGGTGAACGAACTGCGCCGGGGTCCCTGTCGAAGCAAGGGTGGCCGCGATCTTGGAGCCGACATGACCGCTTTTCCCGATCCCAGTGACGATAATCCGTCCTCGCACCGCGGCGCAGGTGCCTACGGCGTTTTCGAACCTATCGTCGAGCGCCTCGGCTAAACCTTCGAGGCCACAGATTTCAGCCTGTATCACTCGGCGAGCGACTTCGAGATCGGTCCCCTTGTTCAACCCTCGGCCCGGAGCTGCAACCCCCCGCTGTGCCGTGGCAACCGAACTCCGGTCAACCAGCATCGAAAAGATCCCCCTCTTCCCCCGAATGCGCGGCTAATGCGCGAAGATGTCTTGCTCCGGCCAGCCCTCGAGATCAAGCAGAACGCGATGAGGCAGGAATTCGAAGCAGGCGCGGGCCAGCGCCTCTCGGCCCTCGCGGGCCAGCATCGCATCGAGCCGGGAGCGCAAGGCGTGGAGGTGGAGCACGTCCGAGGCTGCGTAGCGGAGCTGTTCTTCGCTCAAATTGGGCGTCCCCCAATCCGAGCTTTGCTGCTGTTTCGACAAATCGATATTCAGAAGGTCTCTGCACAAATCGCGCAACCCGTGGCGGTCGGTGAAGGTGCGCACCAGCCGCGAGGCGATCTTGGTGCAGTAGATCGGCGCCGCCATAACCCCCAGGTAGTGGTAGAGCATAGCGAGATCGAATCGCGCAAAGTGGAACAGCTTGGTCACACTGGAGTCGGTGAGAAGCCGCTTTAGCCGCGGAGCGCCGTAGCCGCCGGGTGCGAACTGAATCAGATGCGCGTCCCCATCCCCCGCGGAGAGCTGTACTAGGCACAGCCGGTCGCGATGCGGGTTGAGCCCCATCGCCTCGGTGTCGATGGCGACAGCCGACCCAAAACCTGCACCTTCGGGTAGATCGCCGTGATAGAGCTTGTGGGTCATTCCGCGCAACGAGGTGCCGCGGTTCCTCCGGTCAAAGTGGTGCCCAGGAGAAGACTCGAACTTCCACGAGCTTTCGCCCACTAGAACCTGAATCTAGCGCGTCTACCAATTCCGCCACCTGGGCCTCTCCGGACATCGGCAAATAAGCCCGGCGCCCCTCGGTGTCAACGCAACTCACGACCCGGCTTTGACCACGACCTTGATCGCGTCGTCGATTCGCTCGCGGGCGTATTTGAGAGCGGTCGGTAGCTCGTCGAGCGGAAACGTGTGCGTGTGGATAAGCCGGGCATCGAACCGCTTCTGCTTCATCAGCGCCATCGCTCGGTGAGTGGCGCTCTGACCCTCACCACGGATCCCAAAGACATAGATGTTGTTGCGCACCAGGTGGGCGAGGTCCACCGGTACGGGGTCCTGCGGAAAAGCGGCCAGGCAGATCCGGCCACCACGGTTGACCATTTGCGCCGCCTCGTTGAGGGCCTCCGGCGCGCCCGAGCATTCGACCACGAAGTGCACGCCTCTGCCTGCTGTGATGCGCCTGACCGCGGCGACCGCATCCTCCCGGCGGGCGTTGATCACATGATCGGCGCCGAGCTTTTTGCCGAGCTCAAGCCGCGTATCACGCGTACCGGTGAGAATCACCGGATCGGCGCCAAGCGCCTTGGCGACAGCGACTCCCAGGAGCCCGATCGGCCCGGGGCCGGCGACGACAACCCCCTCGCCAGCGATTAAGCCGCCCAGAACGTCGAGCCCATACATCGACGTCCCGGCGGTAACGACTAGAGTGGCTTCCTCGTCCGTCATGTCGTCCGGCACATGGACGAGCGTGTTGACATGGTTGACGGCGTATTCGGCAAACCCGCCATCCGTAGTAAATCCGTTGGCGCGATGGCCCTTCGCCACATCGCCATAGTTGAGGCAGGACGTGTACATCCCCTGACGGCATCGCTCGCATCGGCCACAGCCGGCGTGAACCTCAACGGTGACGCGATCGCCGATACGATACTCGTCGATCGCCGGACCGAGCTTTACCACTGTCCCCATGTATTCGTGACCGATCGTGAAGTTCTTGTTGAACGGCAGCCCCCCTTCGACCATCGCCGGCACGCCGCGGCGTAAAATTTCGAGATCGGTCGCGCAGATGGCCACCGCGTCGACTCGCACCAGCACCTCTGACGCAGCTGGTTGCGGAACCGGCTTGTCCACCAGGAGGATCTCGTCGGGCCCGCCGAGTACCCAGGCCTTCATCCGGTCCGGGACGGGAAATTCGTTGCCGCGAAAAAGCTGATCCGCCATCGCTCGGTTCCTTGGGTCGTAGGTCGGCGCTGGGTTATAGATTGTGGGCATTCAGCGCGCCAGCCGGCCGCGCCCAGCCGGGGGAGACCATGAGAAATCGCCGGACCGCGGTACTCGGCGGGTCAGGCTTCATCGGCCGATATGTCGTCAAGCGCTTCGCGACGCGCGGCGAAGTGATCGCCGTCGGCTGCCGCAACGCCGAGGCAGCCAAGTTTCTCAAGCCACTGGGTGATGTCGGGCAGATCGTGCCGCTGAATGTTGGGATCGGTGACGAGACGCTGCTGCCCGCTTTCCTCGCCGGCAACGATGCGCTGGTCAACTGCGTCGGTATCCTGCGGGAAGGCGGTGCCCAGACCTTTGAGCTGGTGCATCACACGGGCCCCGCGCGGCTCGCTCGATTCGCTCGAGAGGCCGGGGTGGATCGCTTTGTCCATATTTCAGCGATCGGCGCCGATCCACGGTCGTCCTCGGCCTATGCCCGAACCAAGGCTGCCGGCGAGCAGGCTGTGCGCGACGCCTTTCCGACCGTCACGATCCTGCGTCCCTCGGTCGTCTTCGGTCCGGAGGATCAATTCTTCAACCGGTTTGCGGCGATGGCGACGATCTCGCCGGTTCTGCCGCTGATCGGCGGCGGCGAAACCCGGTTTCAGCCGGTTTATGTCGGCGATGTCGCCGACGCGGTCGTCGCATGCATCGAGGATCCGGCAACAGCCGGCCGCGTCTACGAGCTCGGCGGGCCAAAAATCTACACCTTCCGCGAGGTGCTCGAGCTGGTGCTGAGCGAGATCCGCCGTAAGCGACGGTTCGTCGACCTCCCGTTTGGCCTTGCCACCTTGCAAGCGAGGCTGATGTCGATCCTCCCGAGCCCGCCTCTGACACCTGATCAGGTCGAGCTTTTAAAGAGTGACAACATCGTCTCTTCCGGGGCGATGAACCTGGCGAGCCTCGGCATTGCGCCCACTCCCGCCGAGGTGATCCTACCGACCTATCTCGACCGCTTCCGCCGCGGCGGTTGGTACGAACGGCGATCGCGCGAGTGAAGACGGCGATCGGCCGCGTTTCCCTGCCGGCAGGGAAAAATCGGCTTTTGCGCCTAAAGATGGTTTTGTCGGGTTCGAAAATTGTTTGCAATCATAGACTTGACTGGATCGACCAAACCGCCG
>JAFAHQ010000001.1 GCA_019237135.1 Alphaproteobacteria bacterium | reverse complement strand
GCGCCGCGCGCGGGCGCCGTTTTGCGGCGAAGATGACGGCTCTGACCCAGGCGCGCCAATCTCTCGCGGCATTGCGCATGACCCCGCCGGCATTGAAGCGCCGCGGCATCCCGGTCAACCAGGACGGCATCGCCCGGAGTGCCGCAGAACTTCTCGCCCACCCCGGGATCGATCTCGCGCGGCTCGCACAAGTGTGGCCCGAGCTCGGGGCGCTTGCGCCAGACATCGCCGAGCAGCTCGAGATCGACGCACGCTATGCCGGCTATCTCGAGCGGCAGGAGCGGGATATCGCCGCGTTCCGCCGCGACGAGGCGCTGCTTCTGCCGCCCGATCTCGATTACGCGATGGTGGGCAGTCTGTCGCGCGAGATCCGCGACAAGCTCGCCCGTACGCGGCCGTCGACGCTCGGCGCTGCGGCGCGGATCTCGGGAGTAACTCCGGCAGCACTGGTTGCCTTGTTGCAGCACGTGAGGCGCCGTGCGGCGTGAGCCGCCGCTTGATGCGCAGGGCTTTGCCGAGATCGTTCCTGTTTCACGTGAAACACTGGCGCAGCTCGAAGCCTATGCGGCGCTGCTGACCCGCTGGTCGGCGCGCATCAACCTGGTCGGACGCGACACGATCCCTGATCTGTGGCGGCGCCACATTCTCGATTCGGCGCAACTTCGAGCGTTCGTGCCCGAGCGGGCGCGCAGCATGATCGATCTTGGCAGCGGCGCCGGCTTTCCCGGGTTGGTCCTGGCAATCCTCGGGATACCGGGTGTCGAGCTGCTCGAGGCCGATTCGCGAAAATGCGTCTTCCTGCGTGAAGCGGTTCGGATCACAGAGGCTGAAGCGATGATTCGGCCGTGCCGGATCGAGGCAGTGCCGCCGCACCCGGTGGATGTCGTAACCGCCCGCGCCTGCGCGCCGCTCGACCGGTTGCTCGGTCTCGCCGAGCCGTTCCTCGCTCCGGACAGCGAGTGTCTCTTTCTCAAAGGCGAACGGGTCGAGGAGGAATTGACCCTCGCGCGCAAAGGCTGGACAATGGCGGCGTCACGGTCCCAAAGCCGTTCCGATCCACGGGGGGTCGTTCTTCGCTTGCAACAGGTAGCCCGTGAGCCTCGTCACGGCTGAGGTTCAGTCGCGTGTCGTTCCGGTCATGCACCGCGCCCGGATCGTCGCGGTCGCCAATCAAAAGGGCGGCGTCGGCAAAACGACGACCGCGATCAACCTAGCGACGGCATTGGCGGCAGCGGGGCATCGCGTTCTGGTTATCGATCTCGACGCACAAGGCAACGCAAGCACCGGCCTCGGCATCGAGCGCAGGGCGCGGGCGCTGACGAGCTACGAGCTGATCCTCGGTGAGGCCGAACTCGAAAGTGCCGTTGTCGCGACGGATGTTCCCGGCCTTTTCATCGTGCCGGCGTCCCAGGATCTGGCCGGCGCCGACCTCGAATTCAACTCCCGCGAGCGGCGCGAGTTTCTGCTGAGCCGCGGCATCCGCAGCCGGGTCGGTGACTATGACGAGGTGCTGGTCGATTGCCCGCCGTCACTGAACCTGCTGACGATCAATGCGCTAGTGGCCGCCGATTCGGTTCTGGTGCCGCTGCAATGCGAATTCTATGCGCTCGAAGGGCTGAGCCAGCTGATGCGCACGATCGAGCGAGTTCAGCGCGCCCTCAACCCACGGCTCGACCTGCAGGGCATCGTGCTGACCATGTACGATCAACGCAACAACCTTTGCGACCTCGTTGCCGCCGATGTGCGCGGCCATCTCGGTGCCAAGGTCTTCGATACGATGATCCCACGCAACGTCCGGATCGCCGAGGCGCCATCGCACGGCAAGCCCGTGCTGATCTATGACCACGGCTGCGCCGGCTCGCAGGCCTATATTCGGCTGGCGGCCGAGATTCTGCGGCGACGCGAGGCGGTGTTGCGATGAGCGAGCGCGCGAACAGGCAGCCGCTCGGTCGCGGCCTCGCCGCGCTGTTCGGCGAGGCGTCGGGCGGCACTTTCGGTGACTCGGCGCCGCAGCGTCTCGTTCCGATCGAGCGGATCCGTCCCGGGGCGTTGCAGCCGCGGCGGCGGTTTGCCGAGGCCGAGCTCGAAGCGCTCGCCCAGTCGATCCGCGAGAAGGGCATCTTGCAGCCACTGCTGGTGCGCTCGCTCACCGCGCAGGAGACCGATTTCGAGCTGATCGCCGGCGAGCGGCGATGGCGGGCCGCGCAGCGCGTCGGGTTGCACGAGGTGCCGATCATTATTCGTCAGATCAGCGATTCGGAGGCGCTCGAAATCGCGCTGATCGAGAATTTGCAGCGCGAGGATCTCTCGCCTCTGGAGGAGGCGGAGGCCTACCGCCGCTTGATCGACGAGCTCGGCCGGACCCAGGCGAGCCTCGCCGAGGCCCTCGGCAAGAGCCGCAGCCACATCGCGAATACGGTGCGTCTGTTGTCGCTGCCGGCGCCGGTGCGCCACCGGCTCGACGAGGGCGAGCTTTCAGCCGGCCATGCGCGCGCGCTGCTCGCCGCGGCCGATCCGGTGGCACTGGCCGAGGAAGTCGTACGCCGCGGGCTCAACGTCCGTGCCACCGAGCGGCTGGTCCAACGCCGGGCCACAGCACCACCCGCAAAACGCCGCCCGCGTGACCCGGACACCGTGGCGCTCGAACGCGAGCTCGGGGCGCTTCTCGGGTTGCGCGTCACCCTGGAGCCAAAGAAGCGCGGCGGTGCCTTAACGCTGCACTATTCGAGCCTCGACCAGCTCGACCGTGTGCTGCGCCTGTTGCGCACCAGTTGAACACGACCGCTGCTTTATCCGAATCTGCGACAGCGAAAAATTTCCATTGTTTTTCGATTGCTAGGTCATAGAAATTCGTTGATCGCGCGCCAAATTCCATTGATCCGCCCGAGTAGCGAATTTGCGGCGTAAACTATTGATCTAACGTACTATTCCGCGGTGCGATGCGGGCTACTCGGGCGTGGGAATGCTATTTTCGCTGTATTTGGGGCCGGCTCGATAGGGGGACCGGCGAGGCGGGCGAGCTCGGCTCGCAGCACCGGCAGCGCGTCGCGATCGCGCCGCTCTGTTCGTGGGAGCGCAATCGGCATTTCGGCCACTACACGTCCCGGCGACGGCGATAGCACGAGTACGCGATCGGCAAGCTCCACCGCTTCGGTGAGATCGTGGGTGACGAAAAGGACGGTGGCGGGTCGTGTCGAGACGAGACGAAGCAGCAGGCTGCGTAACCGGTCCGCCGCCGCGGCATCGAGCGACAGGAAAGGTTCGTCCATCAGCAAGAGATCGGGTGCGATGGCAAAGGCGCGGGCGAGCGCTGCCCGCCGGGCCATCCCGCCCGACAACTGGGCGGGATAGGCGTCGGCGGCCTCAGCCACCCCGACATCGGTCAGGAGGCCCTCCAGCTCCATCCGGTCGGCGTGGCGCGGCTGTACCAGTGCAACGTTCTCGCGGACGGTTCGCCAGGGGAGCAAGCGCGGACTCTGGAAAACATAGCCAATGCGCGGCGCGCCGCGATCCGACGGCGCAAAGCTGAGAGTGCCCGCGAAATCGCGGTCGAGACCGGCGACGATATTGAGCAGGGTCGTCTTGCCACAGCCCGATGGCCCGGTGATTACGCAGAACTCGCTAGGCGCGATGCAAGCCCGCATGTTGAGGAGGGCCGTCACCGGCCTCGCGCCGGAGTGGCCGGGATACCTCTTCTCGCCAATGTCGATGGAGACCCCGACGGTCACCGACGCCATCTCGCCAGCCGGCGCTCGAGCGGCTGCAGAACACCCCACTCTACCGCGAGCACAACGGCGACGAAGGCGAGCGCGTAGGCGATCAAGCGCCTGACATCGAACAGCTGGAAGAAGACCTGAATCGCATAGCCGATGCCATCGGGACGGCCGAGCAGCTCGACGACCAGCACGATCTTCCAGATCAACGCCAGCCCCGTGCGGGAAGCAACCAGAAAAAACGCCGACAGCTGGGGCAAGGTAACGTGGCGCAAGGTTCGCCAGAAACCAAGACGGAAGCTTCTCGCCATATCCCCGAGATCGCGGTCGAGAGTGCGCGCCCCCTCGCGCAAGGTCACGACCACGGTCGGTAGCTTGCTGAGTGTCACGGCGCCGATCGCGGCGGCTTCGGTGAGACCGAGCCAGATGTAGAGCAGCACGGCAATGACGAGAGCCGGGAGATTGAGCAGCAGCACGACTCCGCTGTCGAGCAAGGTATCGAGGGCCCGCAAGCGCGCCATCGCGATGCCGATCGCCGTCCCTCCAACCATCGCCAAGGCAAAGGCGACCGCGACACGCGCCAGTGTAGCGCCGAGATCGTGAAGCAGATCGCCATGCATCGCCTCGTCGGCGAGGGTGCTCAACACGCTTGCCGGGCCCGGGAACAGCCTGCTATGCGCGAGCCAGGCCGCCGCCTCCCAAGAGGCGAGCGTGACGAACAGCGAGGCTGCGCGCTCGGCGAGTGCAGCCGGGAACCGCACCATTACCCTCCCCGCGTCAGTACCGAACCCCGTCGAGAAAGGTACCCGGTGCGAGAACGCGGCTCGTTCCGACCAGCAAAGTGCCGCCGATTTCGGCCAGCAGCTGATAGAGGCGAGCGGCTGACTCTTGCTCGGCGGGGCCCCAGTGGCGCGGAATCCCAGCGCGATAGGCATCGCGGAGCTTGATCAGCTCCGCTGTGTCAGCCGCGCCGGTCAGCGGTGCGATCCGTTCCCACTCCGTGTCCGAAGCCGCAAGAATCGCATTTGCCTCTCGAGTCGCGCCGACAAATCCATCGAGTGCCCTCTGGTTTTCCATTGCCCAGCGCGCCGATACGACGTAACCGGTGAGTGGCAGGTCCCCGATAATCCCGAGCGCGGCGAGAGCGTCGCCGACCGAGAGAAGACGCCGCATACCGTGCGCCTCAAGCTTGGCGGCAAAAGGCCAATACGTCAGCACCGCGTCGAGCCGCTCGGCCGCGAGCTCTTGGCTCAGCAGCGGCGGAGCGCCGAAGCTCTTCCGGACCTGTGCGTCGAGATCGAGGCCATGCTGTGCGCGCGCATAAAGGCGCAGCACGAGCCAGCTCTTGTCAATGGCGCTGCCGGCAATCCCCAACCGCTGCCCAGCGAGACCGGCGACATCGCGGATCGGCGAAGCCGCCGGGACGATCAGCGCGCCGATCGCGCTCGAGAACGGTATGAAGGTCAGATCGCCACCCTCAGCCCGCTGCCGCGAGACCCACAACCAATCGGACACGATCAGGTCGACGCGGCCGGCCTGCAGGGCAAGCTGCGCAGCGGGTGTGGCGGCAAGCTCCAGCGGCTCGATCCGTATGCCCTCCTCCCGGTCGAGACCGTGCTTGGCGATGACATCGAGTTGCCAGCTCAATGTGCCGTAGCGTAGCGACCCGACCCGGATCGTGAGCTCGCCTGCCGCCGCCGCACCGGCGAGCCCAACGAGAGCAAGAGCGAGATAGAAGGCTCGAAGCGTCAGGAACTCAGACCCTCACCCGGTGCGCCGCGCAAGGCGCTCCCGGTACATCGGACCCACTCAATAGACGACGACGCTGCGGATCGACTCGCCGGCTCGCATCAGATCGAAACCTTTGTTGATATCCGCGAGGGGAAGCTTGTGGGTGATCAGATCGTCGATATTGATCTTCCGCTCCATGTACCAATCGACAATCTTCGGCACATCGGTGCGTCCTTTGGCACCGCCGAAAGCGGTTCCCTTCCAGACCCGGCCGGTGACCAGCTGGAACGGCCGGGTCGAGATCTCCTGACCAGCGCCGGCGACACCGATGATGACGCTGACGCCCCATCCCCGATGGCTGCACTCGAGCGCCTGCCGCATGGTCCTGACATTGCCGATGCACTCGAAGCTGTAATCGGCACCGCCCTTGGTCAGGTTCACCAGGTAGGGAACAATATCCCCTTGGACTTCTGTTGGGTTCACGAAATGGGTCAGCCCGAACTTTCGAGCGAGCGCCTCCCGCTTCGAATTGATATCGACCCCGACGATCATGTCGGCGCCGACCATTCGACACCCCTGGATGACGTTCAGCCCGATCCCGCCAAGGCCAAAGATGACGACATTTGCGCCAGGCTCGACCTTGGCTGTGTTGATCACGGCGCCGATGCCGGTGGTGACGCCGCAGCCGATGTAGCAGACCTTGTCGAACGGCGCGTCCTCGCGGATTTTCGCGACAGCGATCTCCGGCAAGACCGTGAAGTTCGAAAAGGTCGAAGTGCCCATGTAATGATGGATCGTGCCGCCGCCGCGCGAAAAACGGCTGGTGCCGTCTGGCATGACGCCCTGACCTTGCGTTGCCCGGATCGCCACGCAGAGATTGGTCTTGCCGGATAGACAATATTCGCATTGACGGCATTCGGGCGTGTAGAGCGGGATCACGTGGTCGCCTTTCGCGACGTTCATCACGCCACGCCCGACATCGACGACGATGCCAGCGCCTTCGTGCCCGAGGATCGCGGGGAAGAGCCCTTCCGGATCGGCGCCGGACAACGTGAACTCGTCGGTATGGCAGATCCCGGTTGCCTTGATCTCGACCAGAACCTCCCCGTCTTTTGGACCGTCGAGCTGGACGGTCTCGATCGTCAGCGGCTCTCCGGCCTTGTAAGCGACAGCAGCGCGGGTCTCCACAATCGCCTCCTCCCTTAGGATTGACGTGGCGGCGAGGCCTCCACGCTTATGGCACTTGACCCCTCCCTCGACAAGAGCCGCGACGGTTGCCGGGAATATAGTTACCGGCTATCGATGCACCGCGGCGGCTGGCCCTGCGAGTGGAGGAAGGATGCGGTTTCCCGGCGGAATTTTCGCTCTCGGCTTTCTAGCCACGGTGACTGCGGGTTCAGCCCTGGCCGCCGATGTTGAAGCCGGCAAAACCGCGTTTAAGAAGTGCTCGCTGTGCCATACCACGGAGGCCGGGAAGAACAAGATCGGGCCGAGCCTGTTCGGCGTCGTCGGCCGCAAATCGGCCACCTTGGATAACTTCAATTATTCCGAGGCCATGAAGAAGTTCGACCACACCTGGGACGAGGGGACCCTCGACGAGTATCTTGCGGACCCCCGGGCGACCGTTCCGGGAACCAAGATGATTTTCCCGGGCATTAAAGATAAGGCAGAGCGCGACGATGTCATCGCCTACCTTGAGACGCTGAAGTAGGGATAGTGAGGGCGATACGCTGGCGCCAAATGACCAACCGGCGGAATATCATGTTAATGCTGGCGGCGCTGACCTTTCTCGCCGCTGCGCCGGCGGTTGATGCCTACGCGCAGACAGTGCAGATCGGCTGGTTGTCGCAGCCTATCAAGCGGACATTACCGCTATCCTACCTCGATCAGCCGCCGGAGGACGAGGGGATACAAGGCGCGCACCTCGCGATCACCGATAACGCGACGACCGGGCATTTTACAGGCCAATCCTTCGAACTCGCCGAGCGCGTCATCCCAGAAGACGGTGATGTCGCAGCGGCCTTCCGCGACCTCGCAGCGAAGGGCACCCGTCTCGTCGTGACAGATCTTCCTGCGCCTGATTTGCTGTCGGTCGCGAGTCTCCCCGAAGCGGCCTCGGTGACAATCTTCGACACCGCGGCACCCGACGATCGGCTACGCGGCGAGGATTGTCGGGCCAACCTCCTTCATCTGCTGCCGAGCCGGGCAATGCTTGCCGACGCGCTCGTCCAGTATCTCGTTGCCAAACGCTGGCCCGACATATTGCTGGTCATCGGTCATAGCGAGGGCGATAGCGAGCTCGCCGGGGACATCCGCCACGCCGCGCAGAAATTCCAGGCCCACATCGTCAAGGAAAAGCCGTGGACTTTTGTTCCGGGGGCGCGGCGAACCGATACTGGGCATTTCGCGATCCAAGCCGAGGTCGCCCGCTTTACCCAAGGTATCAGCTACGACGTCCTGATCGTCGCCGACGAGGAGGACGAGTTCGGCGACGAGTTACTCTACCGGACCTTCGATCCACGTCCGGTGGCCGGGACCCAAGGTCTGGTGCCGAGCTCCTGGGCGCGGCCGCACGAGCAATGGGGCGCCACCCAGCTCCAGGATCGCTTCCTCCATCAGGCGAAGCGCTGGATGACCGACCGCGATTATGCCGCTTGGATGGCGGTGCGGGCGATCGGCGAAGCGGCGACGCGCACTAAATCGACCGACCCGGCCGCGATCTCGACCTTTCTGCGCGGCGACCGATTTGAGCTCGCCGCCTACAAGGGAGCCCGTCTCAGCTTTCGATCGTGGGACGGCCAGCTGCGGCAGCCGGTTCTGCTCGCCGATGCGCACTCGCTCGTCTCGGTGTCGCCGCAACCGGGGTTCCTGCATCAGTTCTCCGAGCTCGACACCCTCGGGATCGACAAGCCGGAGACCAAATGTCGAATGGGATAAGCTGCGCTCGGTGGTGCGCCGCGGTCCTCGCCTTTGCCTGCATGGCGGTCCCGACTGCAGCGGCCGACACCGTCTATGTCTCGAACGAGAAGGACAACACGATCACCGTTGTCGATGGCGCGAGTCTCGAGCCGGTGAAGACGATACCGGTCGGCCAGCGCCCGCGCGGTATCGTGCTGTCGAAGGATGAAAAGTCGCTCTACATTTGCGCTAGCGACAGCGACCATATCGAAGTGCTCGATCTCGCCGCGGACAAGGTCGTCCGGACTCTGCCGAGTGGAGCTGACCCGGAATATTTCGCGCTCGATCCGACCGGCAAGCTGCTCTACATCGCCAATGAAGACGATAACCTCGTAACCATCGTGGACATTGATCGCGGCGCGGTTGTCACAGAGATCCCGGTTGGCGTCGAACCGGAGGGCATGGGCATCAGCCCGGACGGCCAATACCTCGTCAACACCTCCGAAACGACGAACATGGCGCACGTCATCGACACGGCCAAGCGCGAGATCGTCGCCAACATCCTGGTCGATAGCCGCCCGCGTCGCGCAGTATGGACCGCCGACGGCGCACAATTCTGGGTTTCCGCCGAAATCGGCGGCACGGTCAGCGTCGTCGACGCCGCGAAACACGAGATAGTCAAGCGCATCACTTTCGCCGTTTCCGGGGTACCGACCGAGGCAATCCAACCGGTCGGGATAGCTATCACCCATGATCGCAAGCTTGCCTTCGTGGCGCTCGGACCTGCCAATCGCGTTGCCGTAATCGATGCGCAGAGCTATGAGGTGAAGCGTTATCTGCTAGTCGGGCAACGGGTATGGAGCCTGGCGTTCAACCCGGATCAGAGCCGGCTCTACACGACGAACGGAGTCAGCAACGACATCACGGTGATCGATGTCGGATCCCTCAAACCGATCAAATCCGTCCCGGTCGGCCAGTCGCCATGGGGCGTGGTCTCGCGCCCGTGAGCTTCCGATGACGGTTCATCCCGCTCTCTCTATCGAGGGCCTCGGACACCGCTTCGGGCCGCGTCGGGTGTTGAATAACGTTTCGTTCTCGGTGATGCCCGGCGATTTTACGGTGCTGCTGGGGCTGAACGGAGCCGGGAAAACGACGCTTTTCTCGCTCGCCACCCGCCTCTATGTCCAACGCGAGGGTATGATCCGCATCTTCGGCATGGACATTCGCGAGCGGGCATCGGAGTGCTTGCAGCGGATCGGCGTCGTATTTCAGCAGCCTACCCTCGATCTCGACCTCACAGTTGAGCAAAACCTCTTCTATCATGCTTCTTTACACGGCCTTTCGCACCGGAACGCCGCGGAGCGCGGTGCGGTGGAGATCGAACGGGTCGGGCTCGCCGATCAGCGCCGCGACAAGGTGCGCCAGCTTAGCGGCGGCCAGCGGCGTCGTGTCGAGATCGCGCGTTGCCTATTGCACCGGCCGCGTCTGCTGTTGCTCGACGAACCGACCGTCGGGCTCGATATCGCCAGCCGGCAATTCATGCTCGATCGCACCCGCCGGCTCTGCCGGGAGGAAGGCATTGCGGCGCTCTGGGCGACCCATCTGATCGACGAGGTCGGCGAAGGCGCGCGAGTGGTCGTGTTGCACAAAGGCGAAGTACGGGCGGTCGGCGAGGCCGGACAGCTGCTCGGCGAGACCCGAACGCCCTCGATGCGGGCCGCCTTCGAGACCCTGGTGCAGGAGCGCGAGGCGGCATGAAGGCTATTCACTACCTACGCTGTTTTGTCGGGATCACAGCCCGCGAATGGCGGCGTTTTCTGAACCAGCGCGGCCGCTTTTTTTCGGCGCTGGTCCGGCCGCTTGTGTGGCTCGCGATCTTTGCCGCCGGCTTCCACTTTGTTCTTGGTGTGTCGATCATCCCGCCCTACGAAACCTACATCCCATACGATGTCTATATCGCTCCCGGCCTGATCGCGATGGTCCTGCTGTTTAACGGGATGCTGATCTCGCTGTCGATGGTCTACGACCGCGAGATGGGAAGCATGCGGATATTGATGGTTAGCCCGCTGCCGCGCTGGTTCTTGTTGACCGCGAAGCTTCTTGCCGGGGTTGTCCTTTCGGTAATCCAGGCGTACGCCTTTCTGGCGATCGCGTTGCTTTGGGATATCATCCCGCCATGGTACGGCTACATCACTGTGCTGCCGGCGCTCATCCTAGCCGGGCTGATGATGGGCGCGCTTGGGCTGCTACTTTCCTCGGCGATCCGGCAGCTCGAAAACTTTGCCAGCGTGATGAACTTCGTCATATTTCCAATGTTCTTTGCATCCTCGGCACTCTATCCACTGTGGCATGTCAAGGAAGCGAGCCTGCTGCTTTACTATGTCTGTCAGGCCAATCCCTTCACCCATGCCGTCGAGCTGATCCGCTTCGCGCTCTATGCTCGGCTTGAGCCGGTCTCGGCGGTCGTTCTCGTCGCTGCGACGGCGATCTTTCTGACGCTCGCAGTCTATGGATATGATCCGGCAAAGGGGCTTATGCAGCGGCGCGCCGCGGATTGATCACATCACGCGTCACCTCCTTGGATGGATAGCAGTCGCGGCGATTACCGCTGGCCCGTCGGCTCACTCCGCGCCAACGCGCGCAGGCGATCCCGACTGGCCCTGTCAGCAGCGACTAGTGCCGAGACTTACGACGGCCGCGTATTGGAACGGACCGCTTGATGCGCGAGGGGATTGGCGGGCCGATCCCGAGATCGCCGAGCTTGTTCATCGCTTGGCGCCGCGGCGGGTCACGACCGAAGAAGGGTTGGCCGAGATCGCGAAGTTTGCCGACACCGCATCCGAAGATCGTCCGCACCGCCTCGCGCTTGTCTTCCGCGGTCTGCTCGAAGAAACCGACAGGGAGCGGGCCGGACTGATCGAGCAGCTGACGCAAATGGGCCGGCGGCAGCGCGAACTCGCGGATCTCGTCGCCCGGCTCGCGGACGACCTCGACGCGGTCGCACCCGACACTACCGGTGAAGCCGCCCAAAAGCGCGTCGACTTGCAGCAACGACACGACTTTACCGCGCGCAATTTCGAGGAGATCCAGCGCACGATCCGCTATGCGTGCGAGGCCCCGGTAGAACTCGATGCGCGCCTCGGCGCCTGGGCGCGAGCGCTGCAGCAGGCGGCTAGCGCCGCTGTGCCGGGGTGAACCCCTTTATAGTATCGAGACCGCGAGCGTTGGTCAGCACGGCGCCGCCGAGATCGGCCTCCGCGGTGTCGGCGTCCGTCAAATCGGCGCCGGTCAGATCAGCGCCCGATAAATCGGCTCCCGATAAGTTTGCGCCGATTAACTTGGCTCCGGTCAGATTGGTAAAGCGCAATGCCGCACGACCGAGATCGGCCTTTGAGAAGTCGGCACCGAGCAGATTGGCACCCGAGAGATCAGTCCTCATCAACCCCATGGACTGATTTTTCATATCCGCCCCCATTCTCGCGGCAGTGAAATCGGCCCCGCTCAGATTGAAGCCGCTCAAGCGAGCGATGATGCGGGCGCCGGAAAACTTGGCGCCTTTGAAGATCGGTGCCTCGGCCACGTTGTTTTCGAGACCCGATGAGACGACCAACCCAAGCAGGCTCGCGTTCGACAGGTTAGCGCTCGTGAAATTCGCTCGCATAATCCATGCGAGATCGAGCTTTGCACCCGAAAGGTTGGCGCCGGAAAGATCCGCACCATCGAGCTTGGCGCCAAAGAGGTTCGCTCCGGACAAATTTGCTCGTTTGAAATCAAGGTTGCTGAGATCGAGGTTTTCGAGAGATTTTCCGGAAAGATTGGCCGGTTTATCGACCGCCGCCGCTAGGATCTCGCGCACCTGCTCGGCGGTGAAATCGGCTGCCAGTGCGGGCGGCATCGAAACAACGAGTATCAACCAGACGAAGTTGAGCAATTTCGCCATCGGCGTCCCTGTGTCAGGGGTTAGCGAGATCGCCCTGCTCGTTGAGCAGCGGAACCCCGTAATCGCGCAGGATCGCGGTGATTTCCGCCTGGCGCTTGAGGATTGCGGCGTTGATGCGCCGACGCCACTCGGGCTCGTTCGCGCGAACTCCCATTGCGATGTGATATTCCATACGCGCGGTCCCGGGCTCACTCTTCAGTGGCATCAGCGTGAGGGGCAGGTTGTCGCGCTTGCGGTAATACCCGGCGATCGGGCCCCACAGAAAGCCGACATCAATGTTGCCGTCGACGACGTCTTGAACCATCTCGTGGGTCGGGGATTCGTAGCGTGTGTCGACGGTCAGCGCGTAGGGCTTGGTGTGGGCCATCAAATCGTAGCGAGTGAGGAGGTCAGCCGGGGGCGTCCCGCCGACGACGCCAAGTCGTAAGCTCGCAAGACCCGGATCTTGCGGGCCTTTTGCCGCAGGCCCTTTGTCCGAGCGATAGAACATCACATAGGTGGTGAAATAGTAAGGGTTTGTCGTCTGCATGATCTCGTCGCCTGCGACGGTGCCCATCACCAGGTCGCAGAGACGGGTGCGCAATGTGTTGCGCACGAAACCGATCACCTGGGGGAACCACGTGTAATCGACCTTGAGCCCGAACTCCGTTCCCATTAGATCGGCGATCTTGTTCTCAAACCCCTCCTTCTTCTCGTTGGAAAACGGAAGGTTGTTTGGATCTGCGCAGACCTTCAGCTCGCTGCGGTCGACGATCTCCTGCGCCGAGAGGGGACCGCCGCTGGCGGCAACGAGCAATACAAACAGCACCGTCACCGGAGCTGCCCTCATTTCAGTTGACTTAGTCGCCGATCCGCGGCGGCCGGCCGCGGCCCAGCACACCGTCGGCGCGGGCCTTCAGATAGGCCCAGATGTCGTCAAGATAGGTGACGACGTCCTCTACCTCGCCAAAAGGAGGCATCACGTTCTCGCTGGCCGCGTTGACATTAGTCCGCCCATTGACGACGACTTCGTTGAACTCGTCTTGCGACATGTGCTTGACAGAATCGACGAGGTCCGGCGCATAAGAGCTACCGGCTCCGTCCGGCCCATGGCAACGCAGGCATGATTCAGTATAACGCCGCCAGCCGTTGAAGGTCTTCTTGTCGACCTTTCCGTCGATTATCGTGTAGGGCTTTTCGGCCGCGAGCACGAAAGCGGTCCCAAGAACTAATGCAAGCGTACCAATCAGCGCCGCCGCCGTTCTCACCAGACACCTCGCGAAGGAAAGGCCGGCATCCAGATGACGATGCCGGCCTCGTGCCTTGCGCAGAGTTATCTGACGATTATTCGGGCAAACCGAAGACTGTTAGGACACCACCGAGCTGGGTGTAGTTGGCCAGGGCCTTGTAGGCCCCGACCGCTCCGAGACCGTCGGTGTCCTTGGTCAAGCCGGCCGCCATACCGATGCCGGCCCAGCCACCGACCCCCGACAGCACCGCTATGTATTGCTTGCCGCCATGGGTGAAGGTGTTGACGTTACCGATGATTCCGGACGGGGTCTTGAACCGGTAAAGTTCCTTGCCGGTCTGCATGTCGACCGCCTTCAGGTAACCCTCTAACGTGCCGTAGAAGACGATATCGCCTGCAGTCGCCAGAACTCCTGACCAGACCGAGAAGGGCTCCGGATCGGACCAGAGGATCTTGCCTGTCCCTGCATCCCACGCAATGAAGTTGCCGAGATTATTTTCACCCTGCGGTGGGTACATCGACAGTGTCGCTCCGACGTAGGGCTGGCCGGCGGTATACGACACCTTAAAGGGTTCGTAATCCATGCAGACGTGGTTTGTCGGCACGTAGAACAGTCCGGTCTTCGGCGAGAACGCGGCCGGCTGCTGGTCTTTCGAGCCGAGGGCCGCCGGGCAGATCTGCTTATAGTTGACGTCCGCTCCTTTGGAGCCTGGGGCAAACTGAGCTACGACATCCGGCCGGCCGGTCTGCATATCGACCTTGGTCGCCCAATTGACCTTTGGGTCGAATTTCTCTGCGACAAGCAATGCTCCAGTCTCGCGATTGAGCGTATAGCCAAAGCCGTTGCGGTCGAAGTGAACGAGCGCCTTGGTCGGCTGGCCTTTCACATTGATGTCGGCCAGGATCATCTCGTTGACGCCGTCATAGTCCCACTGGTCGTGCGGCGTCATCTGATAGACCCACTTGGCGACCCCGGTGTCCGGGTTGCGGGCGAAGATGGTCATCGACCACTTGTTGTCGCCCGGCCGCTGCACAGGGTTCCATGTGCTCGGATTGCCCGATCCGTAATAGATCAGGTTGAGCTGCGGGTCATAGGAGATCCAACCCCAGGTTCCGCCCCCACCGATCTTCCACTGATCGCCCTCCCAGGTCTTGGTCGACGAATCCCTACCGACGGGCTTGCCAAGCTCGGTCGTGCTGGCGTCGAACAGGATCTCATTGTCGGGCCCTTCAGAATATGCTTTCCAGGCCAACGAGCCGTCCTTGATGTTGTAGGCAGTGACCCGCGCCTGGACACCGAATTCGCCGCCACTGATGCCGACAAGCACCTTGTCTTTCACGACCAATGGAGCGCTCGTCCCGGTTTCGCCCTTCTTCGGGTCGCCATTCTTGACGCTCCACACGACATTTCCGGTCTTTGCGTCGAGGGCTACGAGAGTTGTGTCGGCCTGATCGAGGAAGATTTTGCCGTCACCGTAAGCAACACCGCGGTTGACCGTGTCGCAGCACATAACCGGGATGACCGTCGGATCCTGCTTCGGCTCATACTTCCACAGGATCCGCCCGTTATTGTTAAGGTCGAGCGCGAACACATAGTTCGGGAACGGCGAGTGCACATACATGATGTCGCCGATGACCAGCGGACCGCCCTCATGACCGCGCAGCACTCCTGTGGAGAAGGTCCACATCGGTCGCAAGTTCTTGACGTTGTCCTTGTTGATCTGGTTGAGCGTGCTGTAGCGCGTATTGGCGTAGTCGCCGCTCGGCATGACCCACTGATTGGGGTCCTTCGAGAGCCTGATCAGCTCGTCATTGCCGCTGGCAGTACCCGCAAGAAGCACGAGCACCGGCGCCGCGAGCCACAAACTAAACGATTTCATCGGCCTCATCTCCTCCCTCCTGTTGGTTGAACTCGCCCGTGTTCCGCCGGAACGCGATACGGTATCCGGTATCGGGATCAGGCCACGGAGGCAGGCCCGAACCCGTTAACTTTGCGATGCTAAGCCACTTCAGCGTGATCCACAAGTCGCCGCGGGCTGCCGCTCCCGGGCGAAGCAGATCTTTCACGCCGGCTGCTGCCGTGGCACGTTCTGTTCGCATCGCCAGCGCGACAACTGCCATTTCGGATGCTCGGCAAGCCACTCCGCTGCATACTGCTGACCACGGATCAGGCAGGCCTGCAGCGACAGCTCTTCGACCGGCCGTTGTTCGGTGCAGGCGGCGGGCGTCGTTTGCAGGCAGAAAACCAGCACAAGCGCGGTCATGGGCATCCCTTTCGCGGTGCGGCTAGCTTGGGAAGCGTCGGCTGTCCCGATCGCTGATCGGCCACTCTCGAGGCTAGGAAATGTCAAATTGGCGCCGGCTGGCAAGCACCCTTAGCGGATTGCTGCTTTCGTTCGCAGCCACGACGCCGGTCTGCGGCGCGGAAAATGACTACCCGACCGCTGCGCGGGCGGATTATGTGGTCGCCTGCATGGCGGCAAACGGCAACACTCGCGAGGCGCTGCTGAAATGCTCCTGCGCGATCGATACGATTGCTGGCTTGATGCCCTACTCGCATTACGAGCAGGCGGACACCGCGCTCAGCCTGCAAGCCGGTGGCGGGGTCGGCGGTCGGGTCGGTCTGTTTCGCGATCCGCCCCAGATCAAGGCGGTCATCGAAGAGTTACGACGAGCCCAGGCCGAAGCCAATCTCCAATGTCGGTAACCACTCGGTGCCTAACCGCCTCGCTTCCCTGAGAGGCCGGGCAAATTCGTTACCCCTGAGAGACCAGCTGGCACGGCGCCAACCTCCTTCCAGTCTTCACGTATCAAATCAACGGTCATCGGTGGGCACTGCCGAAAGGTCCACGTCCTGAGCCACGAGGCCGGCCCGGATCGCGATGCGAATTAGATCGGCGTTGCTCGCCGCACCTAGCCTCGCCTTTATCCGACTGCAGTTGTTAGCCGCGGTCTTGTAGCCGATCCCCACCGTCTCCGCGATTTGCGACAGGGTGCGGCCTTCGGCAAGCTGGCGCAGGATCTCGAGATCGCGGGAGGACAGATCGTTGAGTGGCTGCGGCGACGCTCGGAGGTTCGCGAATACCAGCCCCTCGGCGATCTCGCGTTCGATGTAGGTGTGACCCCGAGCGACCCGCCCGATCGCTTCGAGAAGCTCCTCCGGCGGGGCGTTCTTGGTCACATACCCTGCCGCCCCCGCTCGCAGCGCGCGCGTCACATGGGTCTCGTCGTCATGCATGCTGAGGACCAGGACCCGCGCGGCGGGATCGACGGCCTTGAGGCGGGAGAGCACCTCCAGACCGCCAATGCCGGGCAGGTTCAGATCCAGGATGACCAGTGTGGGCTGCTGCTCCCTAAAAAAACTCAGCGCCTCGCGGCCACTGGCCGCTTCGCGAATTTCGATCTCCGGTTCTGCGGCCAGCAATCGCCTGAGACCGGCTCGGACAATCGGGTGATCGTCGACGATCAGGATCTTCATGGCTCCATGGCCTGCACCGAGACGCAGGCGACTTCTCGCCGGCAGGAGCACGGCAGCACCGCCGCCACAGCGAAGCCTTCGCCGGGCTTATTCGAGAAGCTCAATCGGCCACCCAGCGCCCTGACGCGCTCGCCGATCCCGACCAGCCCGTAACCCGGTCTGCTCGGCTCACTCATCCCCCGCCCGTCATCGGTGATCCCCACCCAAACCTCTTCGCCCTGACGATCGATCGATACAGTGATCAGAGTGGGACGGGCGTGACGTATTGCGTTGCTGAGGGCTTCCTGAACGACGCGGCAGATTGTTCCGCCCATCAGCTCACCGAGACCCTCGCACCCCGCCGAGATGCCGAGCTGATAGCGGATCTCGGGCCGCCGCCGCCGCCAGAAGGCGATCATGTTCTCTATCGCCTCGCGCAAGCCGAATTCATCGAGCCCGACCGGGCGCAACCGGCCGAGCATGCTCCGCACTTGGCGCTGCATAGGACGAACGGCGTCGGCGATCGACTGAACATGATTCCGCGCCTCGGTCACGCGCCCCTCCCTCAGCATGCGCGAAGCGGATGCAGCGTCGATGTTGATGGCGAACAGGAAGGGGCTCACCTCATCGTGCAGATCTCGGGCAAGCTCGCTGCGCTCCTGTTCCTGCAAGGTCAGCAGCTGCTCATTCAGGCGCTTATTCTCCATATCGGCGGAGGCCAGCCTAGCCGCCATCCGGTTGAAGCTGTCGCGCAGGCGCGCCAGCTCGGGCGCCAGCCGGCCACCGATGCGCGTCCGGTAACGGCCGTCGCCGACCTGCTCCAGCGCTTCAGCTAAAGCCTCCAGTGGTCGCAACGCCCGACCAACGAACAGATAGATCAGCAGGATCGTCAGGCTGGAGAACACAGCCGGAGTTACCAAGCTGTCGGTGAATTCGTTCCAAACTTCGAGGATCTCGTTGTGCGGGTCGGTCTCGAGCGCGATCGCCCCGTAGTCGTGGCCACCGATGGTGATCGGAACGCGATCCGTTATCGGCACGACCCCGATGACGCGGACGAACCATCTCGGCACTGCGCCGAATCGCGGGCTTTCGGCGACCGGCGCTGCGACGGCCTGCGCCTCTCCAATGAACCGGACCTGGAGATGCCGGTTGCCTTCGAAGGAGGCCACCAGCTCTTCCAAATCACGCGACGGGTCAGAAGCCTCTTGCAGCCGTTCGATCGCGCTCTCGATCGTTTGTCGGCCGACCAGCAAGGCAGACCGCATCTCGGTTCGCACCGAGCGCGACGCGTTGACCCACGCGGTCGCACCGCCGAGGGCGAGGCTGACCACCAGCGCGAGGCAGACCAAGCCGATCAAGCGAAACCGGAGCGACATCGGGCTCTCCGTCCCCGTTCGATGTCCAGCAGGTGCCAAAATGCCATGGTTGGACATCGCTGGATACCGCGTTCGCGAGGAATTTTCCCCGTGCGAAACGGGAAAATTTGCCTACCAAATCGGGAAAGCGGACTGGCACGTTCTCGGTCTTAATGTCTTCCTAAGAGCGGTGCCGGGAGGGAAGATGGCTGACCTCAGGCAGATCTTGCCTGGAGCGGCGGTGGTGTTGGCTCTGTCGAGTGTCCCGGCGGCAGCACAAGATGACGCCGCCGGGCCGGCGGCGGGGCTGACCCTACCGCCGGTCGAGGTGGTCGGCGCCACGCCGTTACTCGGATCGGGTGTCGATCGCAACAAGGTGCCGGCCGAAACCCACGTGCTGACTGATCAGGACATTAGCCGCAACGGCTATCCACAGGCGTTACGGGCGCTGAACGAGGACGTCCCCGGTGTCACTCTTGATGCCGCCGCCGGCAATCCGTTTCAGCCGAACCTGCTCTACCATGGCTTTCTGGCCTCGCCATTACAGGGCAATCCGCAGGGTCTCGCGGTCTATGTCAACGGCGCGCGGTTTAATCAGCCCTTCGGCGATACGGTCAATTGGGATCTGATCCCGGACCTCGCCATCGACCGAATGGATCTGGTCGGCTCGAATCCCGTGTTTGGTCTCAACGCCCTAGGCGGCGCCTTGTCGGTGCGGATGAAGAACGGCTTCACCTACCAGGGCGGTGAGCTCGACCTGCTTGGGGGCTCGTTCGCGCACTATCAGGGGAACTTACAATACGGTGTTCAGAGCGACAATGTGGCTGCGTATGTCGCAGCGACTGGACTGCACGAGGGCGGCTGGCGCGATCTGCAATCCTCCAATCTCGGTAATTTCTATGGCGATCTCGGCTGGCGCGGTTATGGCGGGGAAGTCCACATCAATGTTACCGCCGCGCAGACGCGGCTCAACGGACCGGGGACCTCCCCGGTCGAGTTGCTCGGGGTCAATCCCAGCGCACAGTTCACCGCTCCAAATTTGATCACCAACCAATATGCGCAAGTGAACCTGACGGGGTCGTACGACATCAACGACACGACCTCGCTGCAGGGACTGGCCTACTACACCTATTTGCAGCAGAAGGTCATCAACGGCAATGTGGCCGACCTCTCGCCGTGCAATGACGGTTCCGGCTTGCTTTGCCAGGCGCCGGGCGTAGTAGGAACCGATGTCAACGGCAATCCGATCCCCAATTTTCTCAATGGCGGCCCTTATTCGGATCTCGACCAGCAGTCGACGAACACGAACGGCTATGGCGCCTCGATTCAGGTGACCAACAGCAATGAGGTACTTGACCGCGCCAACCAGTTGATTGCCGGCTTCAGCTTCGACGGCGCGCAAACCCTGTTTGCCGCGAGCACACAGATCGGCGGATTATCTCTGTCCGATCGCGTGTTTGTCGGTCCCGGTATCACGATCGACCAGGCTGACGGTTCGATTGCGCCGGTACGCCTAGGTATTTCGGATGCCTATTACGGCGCATTCTTCACTGATACGCTCGACGTCACGCCGCAACTGTCGGCCAATGTCGCCGGCCGCTACAATCTCGCGCAGATCGATCTGCGCGACCAACTTGGCAGCGCACTGACCGGCAATCACACCTTCAGCCGCTTCAACCCGGCCGGCGGTCTGAGCTACAAGCTCTTGCCTGGTCTGACCGCCTATGCCAGCTATGCCGACGCCAACCGGGCGCCGACCCCGGCAGAGCTGAGCTGCGCCAGTGCCGCCAGCCCGTGCAGCCTCGCCAATTTTTTCACCGGCGATCCCAACCTGCAGCAAGTCGTGTCGCACACGATCGAGGCGGGGCTGCGTAGCCAATTCCACCCCTCGGAGAGTGCGACTGTGTCCGCAAACATCGCCTACTACCGCAGCACGTTGAACAACGACATCCTATTCGTTAACAGCCCGATCCAAGGTCGGGCCTTTTTCCAGAACGTCGGCACGACGCTCCGTCAGGGTGTCGATTTGAGTGCCCAGGTGAAGACCGACCGCCTGCTCGCCTGGATCGCCTATTCTTATATCGATGCCACCTTTCAGACTGGCTTCACGGCATCCAGCGAGAATAACCCGGGCGCCAACGCCAGCGGCAATATTCAGGTCCAGCCCGGGAACCACCTCCCGGGCATCCCCAACAACCTCTGGAAGCTCGGCGTCGACTACAAGGTGACCGACGCCTGGACCGTGGGTGGGACGGGAGTCGCTGCGAGCGGCCAATTCCTAGTCGGCGACGAAGCAAACCTGACCGCGAAGACGCCCGCCTATTTTGTGCTGAACTTCCACACGAGCTACCAGATCACCAGGAACTTGCAGCTGTTTGGTTTGATCGAGAACGCGTTCAACACGACATATTATACGTTTGGCACTTTCTCGCCGACCTCATCCGTTCCTATTGTTCAGGCTCCGGGCGCTGCCAATCCGCGAAGCTACAGTCCCGCCGCTCCGATCGCCGGCACCATCGGCATTCGTCTGACTTTCTGATTAACGATGTTGCCGAAGCTGCGGCTTGGGGAATAGAGTTACCGCCATCAGTATCACCCGGGAGGGAGCGTCCATGGTCAGGTTGCGCGTCAACGGCCAGGAGCAAGCCTATGATGGCGATCCATCGATGCCATTGCTCTGGTATTTGCGAGACGA
>JAFAHQ010000220.1 GCA_019237135.1 Alphaproteobacteria bacterium | reverse complement strand
CTTCCTTGCTCGTCCGGGCTCTCGGGCCCAAGCAACTGTTCGGGTTAAGGAAGACACCGGACCTGTCCCTCGCTCCCCCTCAGGGTTCCGCCTTTGGGTCACACGGGCTCAGGTCCAGCGGCGGGCGGCTGCTGCTGACAGCCGCCCGCTTGCTCAGCCTGCCAGATTTCTCTGACACAAGGGTCAGGGTGGGGGCTCGCTTTCTCGGCCTGCCGCTTTGGCATCCGGCGGTGCTGATCGCCACTGGGTTCAGCACGGGCCTTTCGCCGTTTGCTCCGGGGACCTGCGGATCGCTTGCCGCGCTGCCCTTCGCCTGGGGGGTCCGAAGCCATTGGGGTACCGCCGGTATAGCCGTTGCCACAGTGATCGTCTTCATCATCGGCTGGTGGGCCGCGGCGGCCGTCGCCAAGGCGAGCGGCACAGAGGATCCCGGGGCGATCGTGATCGACGAGGTGGCGGGGCAATGGCTGGTCCTAGTGCCGGCCCCTCTCGACCCCCTGGCCTACGCCCTGGCCTTTATGCTGTTCCGGATTTTCGACATCTGGAAGCCTTGGCCGGTGGGGTGGGCCGACCGCCACGTCAAGGGCGGGCTCGGGATCATGCTCGACGATCTCCTGGCTGGGGTCTACGCTGTCCCTCTGTTGTGGGGTTTGCTGGCAATCGGCGGAGTAACTGGTGTTCGAAGCTGAAACCCTAACCCTTGCGCGATCGGTGCTCGATGCCTGCCGAGCCCGCCGATGGCATATCGCGACCGCCGAATCCTGCACCGGAGGGCTGGTCGCGGGGGCACTGACGGCGGTCGCCGGCTCGTCGGACGTCGTCGAGCGCGGCTTTGTGACTTATTCGAACGAGGCGAAAGCGGAATTGCTCGGGGTTCCGCGGGCGACCATCGCAGTGCACGGCGCGGTTAGCAGCGAGACCGCTAAAGCGATGGCCGAGGGTGCCGTGGCTCGCGCACCGGTAGATCTGGCGATTTCGGTGGTCGGTGTTGCCGGCCCCAGCGGGGGTAGCGCCGCCAAACCCATCGGGCTCGTCATTTTCGGATTGGCGCGACGCAATGGACCATGCCGGACCGAGCACCGCGTGTTCGACGGAGATCGCTCGGCGGTGCGCCGGGCGGCTCTACGGATGGCACTTGGCCTGCTTGCGGCCGAAGCGCGCAGCTGATTCAGGAGATCACGATGGACGGGGTTGTGACGGCGGTCAGCCGCAGTGCTGGACACACGCTCGCCAAGCCAAACGCAGACGTCATCCGGCTGCTGGCCGGGCGTGGCGTCGAGGGGGACGCGCATTCGGGCGCCACGGTTAAGCATCGCTCGCGCGTGGCTCGCGACCCGAGCCAGCCAAATCTGCGTCAGGTGCACCTGATCCACGCCGAGCTTCACGACACCTTGCGGGAACAGGGCTTCGCCGTCTCAGCTGGGCAGATGGGCGAGAACATCACGACCCGTGGTGTGGAGCTCTTGGGACTGCCCACCGGTGCGCGCCTTCGTCTCGGCGACATGGCGATTGTCGAGGTGACAGGTCTGCGTAACCCGTGCGCCCAGCTGGATCGCATTCAGCCGGGTCTGATGGGGGCGACCCTAGAGCGTGCCGCGGATGGCAGCCTCGTCCGGAAGGCCGGCATCATGGCCGTCGTGCAGGCCGGCGGCGATGTACGACCGGGCGACCCGATCTTCGTTGAGCTGCCGTCGGACCCGCATCGGCCGCTGGTGCCGGTATGAAGGCGCGTCCCGCATGAGACATCGCCGTCTTGGATTGCCCGAAATACAACGAAATTTGCGTTTTCGCCCTAAATTTCGCCCAAATTTCGCGCCAAAATACAACGATATTACAATGCGTTAATGCGAAAATTTTGTTACTCCGCGGATCAATGGAATTTTTCAGCGGATCAACGAATTTAAACGGCCATAACAATCGAATAACAACGAACTGTGGGGCGCTACGGGACGGGGCAGTCGCTTGTAGCCATTACCGCGAAACCGTAGGACACTTCGGCCGTTCGGACCGTCAACGAGTGTCGGCGATGGATGTCGCGGCGTGGCTGCGCGAGCTCGAGCTCGAAGAATACGAGCCGGCGTTTCGCGCGAACGCGATCGACGCAAGGGTGCTGCCCAGCCTGACGGCCGAGGACCTGAAGGATCTCGGCGTCAGCTTGGTCGGACATCGCCGGCGGCTGCTCGATGCGATTGCCGCGCTCGGCTCGGCCGAAGCGCCATCGGCCCCCTCCCCGCCTGCCGCTGCGGCCGGCGAAGCCGAGCGGCGTCAGCTGACCGTGATGTTCTGCGATCTGGTCGGCTCGACCGCGCTGTCGACGCGGTTCGACCCGGAGGATCTGCGCGAGCTGATCGGCGCCTATCACCGTGCGGTCGCCGACACGGTCGGCCGCTTCGACGGGTTTGTCGCCAAATACATGGGCGATGGAGTGCTGGTCTATTTCGGCTATCCGCAAGCGCATGAGGACGACGCCGAACGGGCGGTGCGGACCGGGCTGGCGGTGATCGAGGCGGTGGGCCGCTTGCCGATGCGCGAAGACCTGCGCGTGCATCTCGGCATAGCTACCGGGCTCACCGTGGTCGGCGATCTGATCGGCTCCGGTGCCGCACAGGAGCGCGGCGTCGTTGGCGAAACGCCAAACCTCGCCGCCCGGTTGCAGGCCTTGGCAGCGCCGGACACGGTGGTCATCGCCGACAGCACGCGCCGGCAAGTTGGCGCCCTGTTCGAGGTCGAGGACCTCGGTCCGCACGCTCTCGCCGGCTTCGCCGAGCCACAGCGCGCCTGGCGCGTTGTCGGTGAAAGCGGTGTGGTTAGCCGCTTCGAGGCGTTGCGCTCGGGGACGACGCCACTGGTCGGCCGCGGCGAGGAGGTCGAGCTGCTGCTGCGCCGCTGGCGCCAGGCGAAGGCCGGCGACGGGCGTGTCACGCTGCTCTCGGGCGAGCCGGGCATCGGTAAGTCACGTCTCACCGCGGCGCTCTCCGAGCATATCGAAACCGAGCCACACACGCGACTGCGCTATTTCTGCTCGCCACACCACCAGGACAGTGCGCTTCATCCCGTAATCAATCACCTCGAACGTGCCGCCGGTTTTGTCCGCGGGGATGGGCCCACCACAAAGCTTAACAAATTTGTCACAGTGCTGGAGCCTACGGCCGAGAGCACAGATGTCGCTCTCCTGGTCGAACTGTTGTCATTGTCCGGCGGCGAACGTTTCCCGCCGCTCGAGCTCAATCCCCAGCGGAAGAAGGAGCAAACCCTTGCGGCGTTGCTGCGGCAGCTAGAGGGCTTGGCGCGACGTCAGCCGGTCCTGATCGTGTTTGAGGATTTGCACTGGATCGATCCGACCTCGCGCGAGTT
>JAFAHQ010000105.1 GCA_019237135.1 Alphaproteobacteria bacterium | reverse complement strand
TCATTCCGGTCTTCGAGAAGGAGACCGGGATCAAGACCAGGCTGGACATCGGGCTGGCCAAAGACTGGCTGGCGACCTTGCGAGCCGCAGGTGTCGACAACCCGCCTTACGACGTGTTGATGATGAACGGCATCTTTGCAGCCCTGCTGCGCGCCGAGGGGTTTTTCGAACCGATCCCGGTCGCCGAGGTGCCAAATATGAAAGACCTCGTCCCGATCGCCCGGCAGCCGAACGACAACGGCGTGATCGCCTGGATGCAGCCCGTCGGCGTCGCCTACCGCTCCGATATCACGAAGGCCAAGCCGGCGGCCTGGAAGGATCTGTGGAACCCCGAATTCAAGGGGCATATCGGGCTTTACACGATCACCAATACGGCGGGCATGATGTTCCTGCTGATGGTCGGGCGCATTTTCGGCGGCTCCGAATACCAGACTGATGTCGCCTTCGACGAGATCCGCAAATTGAAGCCGTTCACCCAGGTCGATTTCGGCGGAACGATGGAGATCATGCTGACCCGCGGCGAGGTGACGGTCGGGCCGCTCGATTTTCCCGCCGTCGCGCGGCTCAAGCTCAAGGGCGTAGAGCTCGACATCAAGCCGCCGGCCGAGGGCAGCTTCATGTTCGACCAGATGTTCAACATGCTCAAGGGCAGCAAGAAGAAGGCCGAAGGCTACCGGTATATCAATTTCCTGTTGCGGCCGGACATCCAGCAGAAATTGGTGAAAGGCTTTTATGTGACCCCATCGAGCCGGGCCCCCGAAATCCCGAACGATTTGAAGCCGCTGATCCCGGTCTACGGCGACCGGACCAAGGAGATCGTGGTGTTCGACTGGGACACCGCCAACAAGAACCGCGACGCGATCATCGACCGCTGGAACAAGGAAATGACCTGACGGAGGATGGCCGAACAGCCGTCGCAGGAATCGGAGAGTGCAGATGACGACGATCCGGCGAAGGACCTTGCTGCGCGGCGCTGCGGCCGCGGCTGCGGCGGGAGGCCTGGGGCTGCCCTCTATTGCCCGGGCGGCGGAGCCGCTTGTTATCAACTCCTATGGCGGGCCGTTCGAAAAGTTCATGCGCGAGGAGATCATCCCGGTCTTCGAGAAGGAGACCGGGATCAAGACCAAGCTCGATATCGGCCTTGCCAAGGACTGGCTGGCAACGTTGCGCGCCGCCGGCGTCGACAACCCGCCTTACGACGTGCTGCTGATGAACGGCATCTTTGCCGCGCTCCTGCGTGCCGAGGGGTTTTTCGAGCCGATCCCGGTCGCCGAGGTGCCGAACCTGAAAGACCTCGTTCCGGTCGCGCGAATGCCGAACGACAACGGCGTGATCGCCTGGATGCAACCGCTCGGCGTCGCCTACCGCTCGGACATGACCAAGGCACAGCCGGCGGCCTGGAAAGATCTGTGGAACCCGGAGTTCAAGGGGCACATCGGCCTCTACACAATCACCAACACCGGCGGGATGATGTTCCTACTGATGATCGCAAAAATCTTCGGCGGCTCCGAATACAAGACTGATGTCGCCTTCGACGAGATCCGCAAATTGAGGCCGTTCACCCAGGTCGATTTCTCCGGAACGATGGAAATCATGCTGACCCGCGGCGAGGTCACGGTCGGGCCGCTCGATTTTCCCGCCGTCGCGCGGCTCAAGCTCAAGGGCGCGGAGATCGACGTCAAGCCGCCGGCCGAAGGCAGCTTCATGTTCGACCAGATGTTCGACATGCTGAGAGGCAGCAAGAAGAAGGCTGAAGGCTACAAGTGGATCAACTTCCTGCTGCGGCCTGATATCCAGGAGAAATGGGTGAACGGCTTTTATGTGACGCCATCGAACCAAGGCGCCAAAATTCCGGATAACTTGAAGCCGCTGATCCCGCTCTACGGCGACCGGACCAAGGAGATCGTCGTCTTCGACTGGGACACCGCCAACAAGAACCGCGACGCGATCATCGATCGCTGGAACAAGGAAATGACCTGAGGGGCAGCCGGTGTTCGCGTAGCAATGACGACGGTAACCATCCGCGGTTTGACCAAGCGGTTCGGTACGGCGA
>JAFAHQ010000093.1 GCA_019237135.1 Alphaproteobacteria bacterium | reverse complement strand
GCCGGGTCGGCTCGCAGCCTCGGTTCAGCCATCAGCGGCTTCGCCTCCGGGTCAATGATCGAGCAGCAGCGAGCCGAAGCCGTCGATTTTGTCGGCGATGCCGTTACGACGCAGCGCCCACCAGTAAGTCGCGGTATTGATCGCTAGCACCGGCTTGTCGAGCCAGAACTCCGCGGTCGCGGCGAGGCGGGCCATCGCGAGATTCGTGCCGACCTGGATTATCGCTTCGACCTCGGGCCCGTCGACCTCGTGGATCGCGTCGCGCAATTCCCGCTCCGTGACATGCGCGATTAATACCGGGCTCGCGCATTTCAGCCCCTTGAGGCGCACGACCTCAAAACCGCAATCGGCAAAAAAGCGCCGCACCTGCGCGTCGGCGACCGGCACGTAGGGTGTAACGACGCCGATGCGCTTGATGTCGCCGAATTGCCACAGAGCCTGACGGGAGGCGTCCGAGCCCATCGTGACCTTGACCCCGGCGCGCGCCTCGACGCGGTCGCGCAGCCTCTCGCTTCCTTCGAGGCCGCCCCAGAAGGTCTCGGACGACATCCCCATGATCAGATGGTCGGGCTCGCAGGTCATGACCCGGTCAATGGCCGCCATCAGCTCGCTGCGAACGGTCTCGATCAGCTTGGTGAAATCTTCGTCGCCGCGCAGCGGATCGTTGGGAATGTGGATGCGCGCGAAGTGATTGGTGACACCGCGCGGGCGCATCGCGTCGAATTCGGGCTGCACCGCCGTGTTGGTGCTTGGCGCGACGACGCCGAATTTCATGCGCCAGCCGAGCGCGTCGACCATCGCCGAGGCTCCTAGTCAGATAATTCGCGCGCGGCACTCGCCAAAGCCGATCGGCGCGCAGCCGGCCTTTCGGCAATGGGCGCGGAAGATCACCTCGTCGCCGTCCTCGACAAAGGTGCGAGTTTCCCCGGAAGCCAAGGTGATCTCGCGGGTGCCGTCGTTGCTCAGCTCCATCAGGCTGCCATACCCCGCCGTGGTCGGACCCGAGATCGTGCCGCTGCCAAATAGATCACCGGCCGCGAGGTTGCAGCCGTTGCAGCTGTGGTGCGCGATCATCTGCGCCACGGTCCAATAGAGGTCGGTCGTGTTGCTGGCCGACATACGGTGCGGCGGCAGCCCTTTTGCTCCGAGCCCTTCGGTCATCAGCAGGGCTTCGAGCGCGATGTCGAAGGCGCCCTCGCGCTGATCCGTCTCGTCCCAGAGATGGGAAAGCGGGCGTGGGTCGCCGGCCGGCCGCGCCGGCTGCGGGACGCGGAACGGCGCCAAAGCTTCCGTGGTGACGATCCATGGCGAGACCGTGCTGCCAAAGTTCTTGCCGAGGAAGGGGCCGAGTGGCTGAGATTCCCACTGCTGGATGTCGCGCGCCGACCAGTCGTTGAACAAGCCGAGACCGAACAAGTGGTCTCCGGCTCGCGCGATCGGGATCGGCTCACCGAGCGCATTCCCGGGTCCGACCCAGATGGCGAGCTCGAGCTCGTAATCGAGCTTGCGGCACGGTCCGTAGCTCGGCGCATCCTCGCTCGGCAGTTTGCGCTGACCGTTCGGCCGGCGAATCGCCACACCCGACGGCCGCACCGACGATGCCCGGCTGTGATAAGCGACCGGCACGTATTTGTAATTTGGGCTGAGAGGATTGTTGGGGTCGCGCCGCATGCCGCCATTCCGCGCGTGGTGGATACCGGCGAAGAAATCGGTGTAGCTGCCGATTGCCGCTGGGAGGTGCATCGTGCAATCGGATGCGTTGTGCAGCAGCTGGGCCGACAGCGCTTCGATCCGCGCCCGCTCGGGATTGTCGGCGAAGAGCAGCGCGGAGAGACGCTTGCGCAACGCTTGGCGCGGTCCGCTGCTAAGCGCCATCAAGGGGTTAAGGGTTGCGCCGGCCGCTGCTTCGGCGGCACGGGCGGCGTCGCCGGAAAACAGCCCAGCTTCCAGGCCCGCTCTCAGATCAAAGATCTCATCGCCGATCGCAACACCGCCGCGCGGCGCGCCCCTGGAGGGGCTAAAGACCCCGAACGGCAAATTCTGGATCGGAAACTCGGCATGACCTTTGGCCGAGGTCACCCAGCTCTCGCGCCTCGGATCATGGGTTTCGTCGATCACGCTCATCGCTCGTCACCCCCGTTGATGAACCGGACGCGATGATCATCCTCCATTCTCGCGGTGCTGTCAGGATCGCTTTCGCGATCTCGTGGACTTGGGTGGCCCTATCGGCACATGAAGCATGCATCCCAACGGCATGTCATCGTTGCGCCAAGATCAACCCGTACAATCCGAACTCAGCTCGGGAGCCTCTTCCGAGAGACCAGTGCCGTTTCCCGGCTATTTCCCGGTTACCGCGATTTTTCCCGGTTTCGGCGGCCAAAAATTCCCGGTTGCGGGCCGGCCATTAGCGGTATCGATTGTTCTAAGCATTTGATTATACGAAGGTTTTCATGGTGATGCGGGCCCGAATGCGTTTTCTTGCGGGAATTTACCCGTCAAACCGGCAATTTGGCAGTCTCGGGCGCCGGCAAAAAAGGCGGTCGCAACGTGAGAAGCCCGCAGAGGAAGGCGAGCGCCAACGAGGTGCCGACGACCGTCACCATCGCGAGTACGTTGTCTCGCGGTAGCAGGCCGAGCAGCAAGGTGCCGAGCGCGGCGACGGTCATTTGTATAAAACCCAGAAGACCCGAGGCGGCTCCTGCAATCCGCGGATAGACGCTGAGCCCGGCGGCTACACCGGGCGGTTGGCTCATGCCATTGCCGACCGAGCTCAACGCCATCGGCACAAAGAGCGCCCACGGCGTCAAGTCGCCTAGACACCAGAGCACCAGCATGACCCCCGAGCCTAGCGATAGCGCGAGGCCCAGAATGAACAAACGCACGCTGCCGAGGAGCGCCGACAGCCGCACGACCCCGGCATTGCCAAGGATATAGCCGGCCATCGGCAACAGGATCATCAGTCCGTAGGTGCTCGGCGGCTGATGCAACAACCGGGCGAGCAGGTAGGGTGCGGCCGCCAGGAAGGTGAACCAGGAGGCGCTGGTGAATGCCGTGGCAACGGCAACACTGAGAAAGGCCGGCGAACGCAGCAGCAGGATGAAGGACCGGATCATGCCCACGAAATTCACCGGAGCGGGCGTGTGGGTCTCTTCGAGCTTGGTCGCGGTGAGGATCAGGACCGCCGCACCGACCGCGCCGAGCAGGACAAAATCGGCGCGCCAGCCAGCCCACTGCGCGAGATAGGCGCCGATCGCCGGCGACAACGACGGCGCCAGGCTCATCACCATCATGATCGTCGCCAAGGCGCTCGCCGAGCGCTCGCGGTCATAGACGTCGCGCACGATCGCCCGGCCCAGCACCATTCCGGCGCAGCCGCCCAGCGCCTGCAACGTGCGGCCGATGATCAGCGCCGGCAGCGACCAGGCGATCCCGCACAGCACCGTGCCGGAGAGAAACAGCGCGAGCCCCGCGATAAGTACCGGGCGCCGCCCAAAACGATCGGAGAGCGGGCCGTAGACCAACTGTCCGACCGCGATCCCAGCGAGAAACAAGGTCAGTACCAGCTGAACGGTGCCGGATGCCGCTTCGAAGACTACCGCGAGCAATGGCAACGCCGGCACCAGCATGTGCAGCGCGGCGGGTGCGATCGCGGTGACGAGGGCCAGCAGAGCGATCGACGGCGCGCGCCGGTGCGGCCTGCCGCCGGCGAGCGCTACCGGCATCGCGAGGAAAGAGCAGTCAGAAAGGCACCGTGCCTCTGACCACGCTGCGGTGCATGACGCGCCGGTATTTTCCCATGTCGTAATTGGCGACGGCGCGATGGAGCAGGCAGCGGTTATCCCACATCACGAGATCACCCTTGCGCCAGCGGTGCGCGTAGACGAATTGCCGTTGCGTCGCGTGCTCGAGCAGCTCTTCGAGGAGGGCAGCCCCCTCGGACTCGGGCATCCCTCGGATGTGCCAGGCATGGTTGCCGAGATAGAGCGCCTTGTTGCCGGTGTCGGGATGGGTCCGCACGAGGGGGTGATCGATCGGCGGATCCTCACGCATTGCCATGATCGATTTGCCCCCGCTCGCCCCCCAACAAAAGACCACGCGCAGTCCGGCGATGCGCCGTTTTGTTTCTTCCGGTAGCGCGGCGTACCCCATCAAGGTGTTAGCGAACTCGGTATCTCCGCCAGACGGTGGAAGCTCGACGGCATGGAGCATCGTCAACAAGGGCGGCACCGGATGATAGGATTTGTCAGTGTGCCAGCGGTAGTTGCTGACAGGGGAAGAAGATCGGTCGACGGGGTTGCCATCCTTATCGAGATTGGAGATCACATGGGCGACCGCATACCGTTTGTCTGGTGATCCACCGCCGCCGTGCGGCTCGATCTCGCCGAAATTGCGCGCGTATTGGTATTGCCGTTCTCTCGTGAGCGCCTGACCGGGGAACACGACAAAGTGGTGATCGCGAAAAGCCTCGATAATCCGCGCCCTTGCCTCCGGTACCAAATGCTCTGCGAGATCGATGCCGGAGATCACGACACCGCCAGCCGCTGACAGACGTGGCCCTACGACTAGCCCCATAAGCATTCCTCGCCGGTGGAGGGTCGGTTACGGAGACAGATCAAAATCCGTGCAGCGACCGTTATATTCCCAGTCCCCGTAGCGGGTTGGCTCCGGGCCTTCCGGCCCGCCGATCTCGCGCGGCTGCGCAACGGGCGCTTGCACCTTCCGGGCCGGCGGGGTGAGCTGCAGCTCGCCCGCATCTCGCGCTCGACTGTCCATGATGGGAATATGGGCACGGAGCGGTCTTCCGCTCAACCCTTTCGGTGGTGCCCGAGGAGATGGCTTCCTGCAAAAGAAATCGTGGAACGAAACTTGCCGCCCGGCGTTGGACTGGGCAATTTCGACCCATCGGCCTCCGGCGCTCCTAACGTTGGACGTAAGAACCTTGATGCCCCAAGCGCCAACCGCGCGGAGCGTCGCGCTCGACCTTATCGGTGCGGTGCTCCGCCGCAAGCGATCGCTCGACGACGCGATCGAAGACAATCCGGCGATGCACGAACTCGCGGGCCGCGACCGTGCCTTCGCGCGCCTGCTGGTGGCAACAGTGCTGCGGCGCCTCGGGCAGATCGACGCGTTGATCGCCGATTGTCTCAATATGCCGCTGGCACCGCGGGCGGCGACTGTGCACGACATATTGCGGCTCGGTGTCGCCCAACTTTTGTTTTTGCGTACTCCACCGCACGCGGCGGTGGCGACCAGCGTGGACATCGCGCATAGCCGGGGCTACTTGTCGCACAAAGGGCTCGTCAACGCGGTGCTCCGGCGGTTGAGTATCGAGGGAGCCTCGCGCATCGATCAGCAGGATATCCCCCGGCTGAACACGCCGGACTGGCTGTGGCAATCCTGGACACGGGCCTATGGCGAGCCCATCGCGCGAGCCATCGCCGCTTCGCACCTAAAGGAGGCTCCGCTCGATCTGACGCTGCGCAACGATGCCGAGGGGTGGAGCGTCAAGCTCCAAGGAGTATTGTTGCCGACCGGGACCTTGCGCCGGGCAGCCGGCGGTTCTCTCGCCACCTTGCCGGGCTATACCGAGGGCGCTTGGTGGGTTCAGGACGCCGCGGCGGCACTGCCCGCGCGCTTGTTTGGTTTTCTCAGCGGACGCGAGGTCGTTGATCTCTGCGCAGCGCCTGGGGGCAAGACCGCCCAGCTCGCCGCGGCCGGGGCCCGGGTGACGGCGATCGATCGCTCGACCCGTCGTCTCGAGCGGCTCGTCGCCAACCTCCGCCGTCTTGCTCTGCCGATAGAGGCGGTGGCGGCGGACGCGCTGACGTGGCGCCCACCGCGGCCAGTTGACGCGGTGCTGCTCGACGCCCCGTGCAGTACGACCGGAGCTATTCGCCGCCATCCGGACGTCCCGCATCTGAAGGCGCCTAACGATGTTCTCCGCCTTGCGGTGGTGCAGGACAATCTGTTGCGTGCAGCTATCGATATGCTGCGACCGGGGGGTACCTTGATTTATTGCACTTGTTCGCTCGAACCCGAGGAGGGGCCGGAGCGGATTGCGGGACTGCTAGGTGCCGGTGCGCCGGTTGTCCGGCAGGCGATCGACCCCGATGAGATCGGCGTCAGGCCCGAATGGATAACCCCCGAGGGCGACCTCCGGACGTTGCCCTGCCATTTCGCCGAATACGATGGCATCGACGGCTTTTTCTGCGCACGGCTCGTCAAGGACGGCTCGCCAGCTTCGAACAGATGACCGCAGCAGCGCCGCCGGTGGGTGCCGCTTGCCGGCGCTGACCAACCTGCTCGCCTGCTTGCGACATTGTTGTTTCCTTGTTACGAAACGGCATGGGTTTTCCCGTCCGGCATGCCATTAGTGATCTGTGGGTCACCGGGCCTGCGCGGTCTTGCGGACCGGGCCGACAACAGTGACCCGGGTTTCGACCGGCGAAACAGCCGGACCCATCCGCCGGTACCGGGCCGCCGATGCTTCCGGGCTCCTGACGCGGTTGCGCCACGACGCACTTCAAGCGCTCGCTGCCGGCCCGCTTTATCGTCACACGCTGATTGGCCGGGTTCCCGACGACCTGAGGCTGCGTATCGGTCTGCGATGGCCGGGAGACCCCAAACGTGGCGCCGCGATCGCCGGCGGCGAAATCGAGCTGGGCGGAGAGTTGATCCGGAATCCCTCCCCGCGCTGGCACCCCCCTTCGGCCGGGGCGGAATGGATCGCCGCCTGGCACAGCTTTGGCTGGATCGCCGACCTCACCGCAGGAGGAGCCGCGCGCGATGCGGCCGGTGATCTGGTGCAGAGCTGGCTTCGCGAGAACAGCGGTTGGCATGGCGTGGCGTGGCGGTCCGACGTCCTGGCGACGCGGGTCTTCGCTTGGGTCGCGCAATTCGACGAGATCGTGAGACGCGATCAAGACCACACGCTGCGTCGCGCGATGCTGACAAGCATGGCCGCTCAATTGCGGCATCTGGCGAGGACAGCAAGCTGGGAAGTCGCCGGCGCCGCGAGGGTGCGGGCGCTCAAGGGCCTGATCGCGGGCCGAGCCGTGCTCGGCGAGCCCGGCGCGGGGCTCGCCAAGGCGCTAAGAGCGCTGGAGCGCGAGGTGCAGGTTCAGATCCTTCCGGATGGCGGCCACCTGTCACGCAATCCTTCGTTGCAGCTTCAGGTCCTGCAGGATCTGATCGATACGCGCGCCGTGTTGCGGGCGGCCCGGATCCAGACACCCGGCACGCTGCAGCACGCGATCGAGCGAATGGCGCCGATACTGCGTTTTTTCCGGCACGGCGATCGCCGCCTCGCGTTGTTCAACGACTCGCTCGAAGAGGACGGGGTTCTAATTGACCTAGTTCTGACGCGGTCCGAGACCAAGGCAGGCGCACCAACACAGGCACCCCAGACCGGCTTCAATCGATTGCAGGCCGGCAGAAGCCTCGCGATCATGGATACCGGGAGAACGCCGCCGCGCGGTTTCGATGAGATCGCCCATGCCGGCACGCTGTCTTTTGAGATGAGCCATGAGCGCGAGCGCATTATCGTCAATTGCGGCGCCTATCGCGGACCAAAATGGAGCTGGTCGCGCGTGGCGAGGGCGAGTGCGGCGCACTCGGTGCTCGTAGTGGCCGATACCAACTCGGTCGAAATCCGGGACGATGGCGCTCTCGGCCGCTGCCCGCGGTCGATCGCTAGTGAACGCGCCGAGCACGAAGGCCAACAATGGATTTCCGCAACACATGACGGCTATCGCGAGCGGTTCGGCCTGACCTATGCGCGACAGCTTTTTCTTGCCGCTGATGGCGAGGATCTACGCGGCGAGGAGAGGCTTACGGGGCGACCTGGCGCAGCCTTTGTCGTACGCTTTCACCTGCATCCCTCGGTGCAAGCCTCGCTGGCCCAAGACGGCGGCTCCGTTTTGTTCCGATTGCCGAGCGGGATGTTTTGGCGGCTGCGCGCCGCCGGCGCTGAAATTAGTCTCGGCGAGAGCGTTTATCTCGGCTCTGGTGAGGCACGAAAGACCCAGCAGGTGATGTTGAGCGGAACGGTTGGGGCGGAGGGCGCGGCAGTCCGTTGGGCGCTGCGCCGCGAGCCTAAGGAGGGTGTCCGGGACGAGCTTGGCGGAGGTCGGCCAGTCGGGAATGGCTGACGTGCTCTTGCCGGCAGCGGTGGCTATTGCGACTGGCTTCTTCTGCTGGCTCGCTACTGGGGCACTGATCCCTATTCTGCGTCGGCGAGACGTGCTCGATTACCCAAACGAGCGATCGTCACATTTCGCTCCGACGCCACGGGGCGGCGGGATCGCCGTGACAGGTTCAATACTGCTCGCGTGGATCGCCCTCCACACAGCGGGCCTGGTCGCCTCGAGCGAGATCAGCATTGCGCTCGGCACCGGCCTTTTGGCGGTGGTCTCCTGGATCGACGATCTGCGTGGCCTTTCCCCGTGGGTGCGCCTAGCGGCGCAGGGCGCCGCGGTGACGATCGGTATCCTAGTGCTGCCCGAAACGCGAAACGGGTTCGAAGCCTGGTTGGGTCCCACGCTCTGTTTTGCCGCGTTGGGCCTCGTGTGGGTGTGGTGGATCAATTTGTTCAATTTCATGGATGGGATCGATGGGCTCGCCGTCAGTGAAGCGGCGGCGATCTGCGGCGGCTTGCTTCTCTTCGCCATCGTCGGCGATGGCGCCGATTCCACAGCAGCGCTGCTCACCGCCGGCATCATCGGTGCCGCGATCGGGTTTCTCGTATGGAACTGGTCACCCGCGCGAATCTTTCTCGGCGATGTCGGCAGTGTCCCGCTAGGCTATCTGTCGGGGTTTCTATTGCTGGAGTTGGCAACCCGCGGTCGCTGGAAGATAGCCCTGATTCTACCACTCTACTTCCTTGCGGACGCGACCATCACTCTCTTCCGTCGGCTGCTTAGCGGTGAGCGTGTCTGGGAGCCGCATCGCCAGCATTTTTACCAGCGGGCGGTGCGCAACGGGCTCGGCCACGCCGACGTCGTTAAGCGCGTGATTGCTGCCAACCTTTTGCTGATTGGCTGCGGGTGGGCGGCGGAAAACGCTGGGGCTGCGCTTTCGCTCGCTGCGGCGATCGCTATTGTCGCTGTGTTGTTGGTCGCGCTCGCGGCCGGCCGGTGATTCGGCTTTCTCCGGCTCGGGCGTCCGAGGTCCGTTGCGCGCCGATCATCGCGGAATGGCCTTTGAGAGATGGTTGCCCCGGCGACGTTGGTCCGGCACACTCCGTGATGCCAATCAGTTGTGGATTTCAGCATGAGGCATCCGTGCACCCTTGGGCTCCTGCCGGTTCTCCTCGCAAATCTCGCTGGGGGTTGCACCCCTTATATTCCAGTCGAGGACGCCTTCACTACGAGTGCGCTGAAGCCAACGGGCAACATCCCGCCCGAATTCGCCGAGTTCAACAACTACGACCCCGAAGTCAACGCTTTGCTGGCCGACCAGGTCTGCGCCACACCCTATATCCCGCTCCAGGAGAAATCGCTCCGGGCCGCGCCTGGGGAGTTGATCGCTGAGACGGGACGTTGCCGACCGTACGTCGTCAATATCCACAACTTAGAGGAGGTCTTCCTGCCATAGGTCCGGATCTTCAGATCGCAATGGGCACGACGAGCTCAGCGCTTTCTCGCCGTTCGGAGAGGAGCTGATCGAAATAGGTGATAGTTCGGGCGAGCCCGTCGGCGAGAGGGGTGGTGGGCTGCCAGGCGAGCAGCGTGGTGGCCAGCGTGATGTCGGGGCAACGCTGGGCCGGGTCGTCGACCGGAAGCGGGCGGCGGATGATGGCCGAGCGCGAGCCGGTCAGCGCGATG